>PXSX01000167.1 GCA_003022655.1 Bacteroidetes bacterium QH_1_64_81
GAAGAACCCGGTCTGGTACCCATTCTGCTGGAGCGTCTCCGGGAAGAAGTGGGTGGTGTCGGGCACGCGCCGCTGATTGTCTACTACGCCGTGCCGGTGGGCGTGCTGGCCGGTCAGGATCGATGCCCGACTCGGCGAACAGAGACTGGTGCCCACGAACGCATTGGCGAGGTGCGCCCCCTCCCGTCGCATCCGGTCGAGGTTCGGGGTTTCGAGAAAGTCAGGGGCCCGCTCGTGGAAGCCCATGTAGTCGTAGCGGTGATCATCGCTGAAAATGAAAATCACGTTCTCGGGCCCCTCGGACTCGTTCTGTGCAAGCGCCCCGATTGGGACGAACGCCGCGCCGACCACGGCGAGCCCAAGGACGAGCGAAAGCATACGCCGAAAACCAGACATGGGGCAGGAATTTGGAATCAATGAACTGAGACCAGCGAAGAACAGGGACGACCTGGACGGTTCACGCCCACAAACACCCACAAACAAATAGATGCCCCGAAGCCGCGGGGCGGGGGGAGGGGTCACGGCTCGGGGCATCTAAAAGTGGAGCCACGGGGATTCGAACCCCGGACCTCTTGCATGCCATGCAAGCGCTCTACCGACTGAGCTATGGCCCCGCAAAATGTCTTGACGCGGGCAGATGAACCGGTGCCCGCTGCCTTTTTCTGTCCATGCTCTACTTCCGGCACCACGGCACGTTCCCGGTCGCACGGGTCCACGCTTCGTTTCATCGAATTTGTCCGCGGGTCACTCTCGGAGATCCACGCGTCGCGGGGGAGATAACAAGACCACTCGGGGACCCGTATGACGACTTCGTTCCGCTTGTATCAATCTTCTTCTCACACCCGATGAACCTTGCACTCGTTGGCACCGGACAGATGGGACAGGCCGTGGCGGCAGTGGCCGCGGAGGGGTCCCACGAGGTCACGGCGCGCTTCAACTCAGACCGGCCCCTCGTGGAGGCCTCGCCCACCGCTCTTGAGGCGGTGGACATCGCCGTCGACTTCTCTCTTCCCTCCCTGGCCGTGCCCCATTTCCGGCGCTACTGCGAATGGGACGTGCCGGTCGTGATGGGCACGACCGGCTGGTACGACGCGCTCGACGAGGTGCAGGTCCTTGTTCAGCACCACGACGCCAGCGTGCTGTATGCGCCCAACTTTTCCATCGGCGTGGCGGTGCTGTCCCGAGCGGTCGACCACGTGACGAGTCTCATGAACGAGATCGAGGCGTACGACGCGTTCGTTCACGAGATGCACCACACGAAGAAGGCGGACAGCCCCAGCGGGACGGCTCGGATGCTGGCCGAACAACTGGTGGACGGACTGGAGCGGAAGGACCACATCGATCCCGAGGCACAGCATCAGCGCATCGACCCGTCGGCCGTTCACGTCAGCTCCACTCGTGCCGGCACGGCCTTCGGCGAACATACGGTCGGCTTCGATAGCCCCTACGACCGCGTCTCCCTCCGCCACCGGGCCAAGAACCGACGCGGCTTCGCAGTAGGAGCGCTGCGGGCCGCAGAGTGGCTGCGCGGACGGACCGGCCTTTTCACCCTGGACGACGTGCTGGACGACTGGCTCGAAGACTGATCCCCTGAGTCACTACTCGCATTTTTTTGACCGACGAACCTCTTCGTAGTCTTATGTCCCACGACCTTCTCTTCCGCGGCGTGGCCCCAGCCCTCGTCACGCCCTTTACGTCCGACGACACCATCGACGAGGATGCCTTCCGTCGCTTGATCGAGGCCCAGATCGAGAGCGGCGTGTCGGCCCTCGTGGTGCTGGGAACGACGGGCGAGAATCCGACCATCACAGAGGCGGAACGACGCCAGCTCGTGGACACCGCCGTTGAAACCACGGACGGACGCGTGCCCATCATCGTGGGCACCGGCACGAACAACACCGACCAGAGCATCGCCTTTTCGGAGTCGGCCATCGACGCGGGGGCGGATGGGCTCTTGGTGGTGGGCCCCTACTACAACAAACCCTCACAGTCGGGCTTCACGGCCCACGTCGAGGCCATCGCCGGCGCCGCCGACGCACCGATCATTCTCTACAACGTGCTTCCGGAGAAATCGACCAGATCAACGACCTCCTTGTCCACCGCCCCGACGGATTTGGGGTTTACTCGGGAGATGACGAGATGACGCTCCCGCTGCTGGCCCTGGGGGGCGACGGGGCCGTGTCCGTCGTCAGCAATGCCCTGCCGGAGTCCTTCTGCGCGCTCGTGGCGGCCGCGCTCGACGGCGATCTTGAGACCGCCCGCGAGCAGCATGAGGAACTCCTCCCCGCCATGCGGGCCTGCTTCCTGGAGACCAATCCCATCCCCATCAAGGACATTTGCGCCGCGCTAGGCTGGATGGAGCCGCACGTCCGCCTGCCCCTCGTGGCCATGGAGGAGCGATCGCCGGTGCGCCAGCGCGTCCTGTCCGCGTTCGACGACCTGCTGGACGTGACGATGTAGGCCACACCAGGGCTGATCTCTCGAGTGGGAAGAAGAGCCTGCGTGGTAGTCGTGCCATCACTGGGCGAACAACGCCACGATCCCCCCCACCGCGGCCGTGTAGAGGGCCGAGCCCAGCCACAGGCCGTACAGAAGAAAACCGGTCGTGGCCTGGGTCTGCAGGGCGAGGAGCGCAACCAGGAGCCCGTTGTGGAGAAGCGCAATCACGAGCGCCCCGAGCAGGGCCTGCCGGGGACGAATGATGAGGGGCGTGTGCTCCTCGACGGCGAAGCGCCCCACCAGAAAGCCGATGAGGGTTTTGACGAACATGTGGATGCCCCACGTGCCATAGGCTACGTCCATGGCCAGCCCGAGTCCGGCCCCTGCGAGCGTGCCGCGCTTCCGTCCCTCCCGGAGCGCGTACCAGCCAATGAAGAGGAGCACGGCGTCCGGATAGGTGCCGTAGATGCGGAGTCGGCCCACGATGAGCCACTGCACCAGAAATACAGCGGCGGCGACGAGAAGTCGGCGGGCGGAGGGCGACATGCAGTGGGGACGCTACAGAGCGAGAACGCAGTGCCCGGGACCGGTCCCAGTCCCTCAGGACGGGGGCGTGGTCAGCTCTCGAACGATGTCGTCCATCGTGCGAGTGATTTGGTTGGACGGACCGGTGTAGTTGTTGGCAAGTAGCACAAACGCCACGCGGGTGCCGTCCGACCGCTTGACGTATCCGCTCAGGGCCCGCACGAAGGATAGAGAGCCCGTCTTGGCCCGCACGTCCGTCCGGCCCAGACGCCCACTGAGGGTTGTGTTGCGCTCGCCGCCCTCCGGCAGCGACACAAAAAAGGACTCACGTTCGGAATGCCCGGCCATGTACACGAGAAGTTTGCGCAGGGCCCGAGGCGTGATGAGATTCTTCCGCGAGAGGCCCGAGCCATCGTTGATCGTGAGTCCGCGCGTGCCGACGCCCGCCCTTCGCAGAAACGACTTGGTGCGCCGGATGCCGCCCCGCGTGGAGCCGCCCCAGCCGTACGTCCGGAAAACCTGCTCTGCGTAAAAGTTGTCGCTGCGCTTGTTGATGACGCGCACGATCTCGGATAGGGGCGGCGACAGTTCCACAAACACGGGGTCCCCCTCTCCCGACGATGCGTCAAGCGAATCGGCGTCCGCCAGATCAAGGTCCGTCTCAATGCCCGCCTCCTGGAGCCGCTCCCGAAAGACGCGAAGTGCAAAGGCGGTCGGGTCACTGACCGGCACGTTACGGACGCCGTCGTAGGACCGGGCCACCGAGCCGGTCAGCACGAGCTTGTTGGTCGAGAAGGTCCGGTTGATCAGAAGCGTGCTTCCGCGCCACCGCTCGCTCGTGACGGCTCGGTTCTCGTACTCGACCGCTCCTTCCGGCCGCACGCGCACCACCGGGGCCTCACCCGGATGAGTCGCCCGCACCTCTACCGGCACCGAGTTGTCCCGGTAGCTGAGCCCGCCGGCTCGAACGCCGATCTGCTCCCCCTTCTCGCGGGTCAGATAGCTCACGTTCCATCCGTCCGGGTAGGACTTCTCCCGAAACGCCTCTCCGTCGCCAATCAGACGCCCTTCGATGCGGCGCACCCCCATGTCCGTAAGCCGCTCGGCCCACTCGCGCAGAGGATCGTCGCGCCGGAGGGAGGTGCTCCCGAACGTCGGGTCGCCCGAGCCCGTGAGCCGGAGATCCCCCTGCATGACAGAATCCGTCGTCGTGCCGTCGAAGGTGAGCGTCGTTTCGTACCGGTGGGTGCTGCCCAACAAATCGAGCGCGGCGGCCGTGGTGACCAGCTTCTGATTGGAGGCCGGGAGAAAGCCGCGCTCGGCGTTTCGGCTGAACAGCAGGCTGTCCCGGTCGAGATCGTAGATGCTCACGCCCCAGAAGGCGTCCCGGCGCTGCTGGAGGAGGGACTCGACCCGGTCGTCCACCGACTGCGCGGGAGCACAGGTCGGCCCCAGCGCTCCAATGAGGATCAAAAGGCCGAAAGCAACCGAGAGCCAGCGATGAATCACAGAGTACAATCAACGATGCGATGAACAACAGCGACTGGAACCTTCCTCGAAGGCCCCTGGTTTCCCGAACGACGCAAAAAAGCTCACTCCTCTCTCCGGCACTCCGTCCGCTTTCTGCCGCCGAGTCGGTCTGCCGTTTGCACTCCAGATTTCTCCTGCTCGACCCATGCCCAAGTCCTCCAAGCGCCGGGGCCGGTCCGGAACGCTCGTCTTCGAGAATCGGAACTACGTCCTCCTCCTTATCGGGGTCGCCCTCATCGTGACCGGCTTCACGGCAATGTACATCGAGAACGCGTACCAGGGCTTCGTGTCCCTGTACATTTCTCCGATCCTGATTGTGGGCGGATACGCGGAGATCATCTACGCACTCTTGTGGTCTCCGAGCAACGACGAGCCGGCTGAGGAGAAGCACTCTGCCTCTCAGTAGAGCAGCGCGGCGGAGCGCTGGTCCCGGAAGGCGGCGACTTCTTCTCGCCACGAGGCCACAATCGAGTCGGGCGGTGCCCCGTCCCGCAGGAGCCGCAGCAACCGATCGGTGCCCGCCAGTCGCGTGAGGTGCTGAGGTCGGCTCACGAAGTTCGTGTATCCCTCGGCCCGGGCCTGCTGGTACATGGCGTGGAGCGCATGAATTCCAATCTTCAGCGGATCTACGGCCTGTCGGTCCGTCACCTCCAGCTCAAAACCGTGCACCTGCTCTCCCTCGAACCGTGGAGAGGGCGCCGCCTGGGGCATAGACTGCGGCGTGAACGTGGTCGTGTCCACCGCAACGCCCGGCAGGTCGTACGCCCGAAGCGTATCGACCACCTGCCGCGCAGCCTCGGCGGACCACGGGGCCCCAATCTGCAGAAAGGGCCGGGCCGTCCCGCGTCCTTCACTGACCCGCACGCCTTCAAAGAAGCACATGCCCGGGTAGAGCAGCGCCGTTTCCCAGGTCGGGAGGTTGGGACTCGGCGGGGTCCACGTCCGTCCTGTGTCCGGCCACTGCTGGTCGCGGGTCCAATTCTCGACCGGCACCACTGATAGGTCGAGCGACTCGACGCCCGGCATGAGCCCTTCCGCGCGAATGTATCGGGCGAGCTCGCCGATAGTCATCCCGTGGGCGATCGGGATGGGATAGCGCCCCACGAACGACGAGTGGGCGGGCTCCAGGACGAACCCGGACGTGTAGGTCCCGCCGAGTGGGTTGGGGCGATCGAGGACGACGAACTGCAGGTCGGCCTCGGCGGCGGCCTGCATGGCCAGGCCCATCGTGGTGATGTAGGTGTAGAACCGCGCCCCCACGTCCTGCACGTCGAACACGAGGGCGTCTAGGGATTGCAGCTCCTCCGGCGTCGGCCGGCGGGTATCGTCGTAGAGGCTGTAGACGGGCGTACCCGTGCGCAGATCCTGCCCGCCCTCGATCGACTCCCCGGCCCCGGCCGTGCCCCGGAAGCCGTGCTCAGGCGCGAAGATGGCGCCGAGCTCTACGTCCGGAGCGGTAGCGAGACGGTCGACGAGGTGGGCCGTGTCGACCTGCGCGGTATGGTTCGCGATGACCCCAACACGCTGACCGGAGAGGAACTCAAAGTCGTTGTCGGCGAGCACCTCCGCTCCAGGGCGCACCGGAGAAGGCTCCCTCTCCGGGGCACACCCACCCAGCACCGCAACGAGGAGAACGGCAGTGAGGAAAAGAACTCCAGGGGTCCCCCTCTCAGATCCAAGACCGATACCGGGCATGCACGGACAGCGGGTCACTGGTTGGCGACAATCTCGTGCTCGGGAAAGAAGTAGGCCGCCTCCTTCTGGCCGTTGGATGGGGAGTCGGACCCGTGGACGATGTTCTCCTGAATGGAGCCGGCAAAGTCACTCCGGATGGTTCCGTCCTCGGCCTCCTCCGGGTTGGTGGCACCGATGAGATCACGAAAGTCCGCGATGGCATTTTCCTTCTCCAGCACGACGGGAACGCACGGCCCGCTCGACATAAAGTCGGTGAGGTCGTCGAAGAACGGCTTGTCCGCGTGGACGGCGTAGAAGCCCTCGGCCTCGATCTTCGACATGGTGATCATCTTCATCGCTTGAATCTGGAAGCCGGCCTCCTGGATGCGGCGGAGAACCTCCCCGATCTTGCGCTTTCGGACACAGTCGGGCTTGAGGATGGCGAGTGTTCGTTCGGTGGCCATGATGGCGTGATCGCTTGAGGAAAGAGCTGGTAGACAGGTCGGGAATCAGTACCGTCCGGCCCATAATAGTCGTAACGAGTTCGCCATTCGGGACTCTCTGATGAGACCCATAGCAACAGGGCGCTGGGTTCATCGTTTGAAGTTTACTGAATCATTTCTCAAAAGAACGCTCTAGGATCGTGTCCAACCAACAGAACGCGACGCTCGGTGGAGGCTGCTTTTGGTGTCTGGAAGCCGTCTACGAGGAAGTCGACGGGGTCTCGGACGTCGTCTCCGGCTACGCGGGCGGCCACGTCCCAAATCCGTCGTACCGACAGGTCTGCAACGGCACCACCGGCCACGCCGAGGTCGTGCAGCTCACGTACGACCCGTCCGTGATCGGCTACCGCGACCTTCTGGAGATCTTCTTTACGATCCACGACCCGACGACGAAGGACCGAGAAGGGGCCGACATCGGCCCGCAGTACCGGTCGATCATCCTCCACCACGACGACGAACAGAAGGAGATCGCCAACGCCGTCATCAACGAACTTGAGGCCAACGGCGTGTTCGGCGACCCAATCGTAACGGAGGTGGAGCCCCTGGACACCTTCTACCGGGCCGAGGACAAGCACCAGGACTACTACGAGCGTAACACCTCGCAGCCGTACTGCCAGTCCGTCATCTCTCCGAAGGTGGCCAAGCTCCGGAAAAAACACGCGGAGAAGCTCCAGCAACGAACGACGGGTCGCTGAACATGCACCGAGCCGTGCAAAAGTTCTAAAAAGTACGCCTAAGGTGTGGGCATTTGGGCGTCTGGGAGAAAAACGCCCATACGCACCTACTCCCCATTCGCTATTGTCGGGCAAGGCCGAGCGTCATGAGATAGAGGGCGTCGGCCCCGGCGTCCAGGAGCGTCCGGCCCGCGGCCACCGCCGTCGATCCCGTGGTGAGCACGTCGTCCACCACCAGCCATTGTCCCCCGGCACACTCGGGGTCTGCCGTGAACGCGTCCCGCACGTTGCGCCACCGCTCCTCGCGGGACAGCCCCGTCTGGGAGCGGGTGGGATGAGGCCGATCAAGAAGATCGGGCCGTGCGGGACAGTCGAGTCGGTCTGCCGCCCCCTCCGCAAGAGTCGCGCTTTGGTTGTAGCCCCGTTCCAGCCGACGTGTCCGATGAAGGGGCATCGGCACCACGCCGTCGGGGGCGGGATGCCGTTCCGCAAAGGCCTCCCCCATGAGTCGTCCGAGCGGCACGCCGTAGCGCGGCCGGTTCTGGTACTTCAAGGCGTGCTGTACAGACTGGAGGGTCCCGCCCTTGTCGAACGCCCAGAGGGCAAGGGCGCCGTCAAACACGCCCCCTCCCACCGGAAGGCGATCAAGTCGGGCCGCGACGCCCATCTCGGGCGCTCGTTCCAGCGATTGGAGGCACTGGGGACAGAGGGGGAGCCGGGGCGACTCCGGTCGCGCGCCGCACCCCAGACAGCGTGGGGGATAGACGATATCGAGGAGACCGCGCCGCAGGTCACTCACGAATCGTGCGGTCCCGGACGCTAACGAACGCAGACTCGGCATGTGTGCGTGGAGGCGTCGTGGAGCATCAGTCCGAACGCGGACAGATTTTCGATAAAATGCCGATCGCGTGGTGCAACCGGTAGTGGTATTGTATACGTTTTCAGGTGTGGAGTCAACATGAAGAGATGTGCCCTCCTCCTCGGGGACGAGTGCAACATTGGGACGGAGCTTTCCATCACATCGACTCGGGCTCATGACCGACCGGGATCGACGCGGCATGCTCATTAAAAACAGCGGG
>PXSX01000168.1 GCA_003022655.1 Bacteroidetes bacterium QH_1_64_81
GGTGGCCACAATAATCCCATTTTCCAGGTCATCCCAGTCCATTTCTTCGATCAGGAGCAGATCGCCTTTGTTGATCCCGGCCCCGTTCATCCCGTCGTCTCCGGCCCGCCCGAGGAGGCAATCGTCTGGGTCTCGGGCGCCGCGCAGGAGTTGGTAGTCCACGGAAAGAGTACCGGTCGGCCGGTCGCGGAGCCGCCCCGGCTGGTTGCTGGGCGTGCGGCTCACGATGGGGAGGCTCGGGGGGCCGCCGCCCATCCCGAATGGATCCTGTTCCTGGTCCGTGAGATGAATGCTCCGGGCCTTATGCTTCTCCCGCTCGATCCAGCCTTTCTTTTCGAGCTTGCGGAGAAGCTTGTACACCCCATTCGTAGATGAGATGTCCAGGGCATCACCGATCTCCTGCAGGGTCGGGGGCTTGTTGTTCCGGTCGAGGTAGTTCTCGATGAAGTCGTAGGCCCTGTTCTGTCGCTGGGTAAGGGGGTTCTTGCTCATGAGGAGACGGAAGCGAAAAGGACCAGTGTGCGAGAGAAGGGCGAGCGGCCCCCGAGTATCATCCTCAGGTACGATAAACATATGTGTGCTTGCACCAGGGAGGCAAGAGAGAAAGGGTGAAAATATTTTCTTGAGGGGGTGAAAATATTTTCTTTCAGCGACGGAATTCGGGGACTTCATCCGCCCAAGCACATGTGTGCGCGCCTTTAGTTGGGGAGAACGGAGGCGAAAATCGGCTTTTCCCGGCGCTGAACCTTGACATTGACCGGGAAGTGCGTACATTGTGGGGCGCGTGGGGAATTGTGGGGAATCATCCCAGGGGTTCTTTTCGCTTCGCATTCTCGCTTCCCGTTCCGCCGCGCCGTCCGTGGGGCTTTTTCAGTCATGGCGTTTAAAGGACAGGCCGAATATTCCGTAGACAGCAAGGGCCGGGTGGCCATCCCGGCCAAGATGCGGAAGTCCATGTCCCCCGCGGCGAACGAGACGTTTACGATTACGCGGGGGTTTGAAGACTGCATTTTCCTGTACCCCATGGACGAGTGGTCGGACATCGAAGAGGAGATCGAAGAACTGAGCATGTATGACCGGGAAGTCCGCAATTTCGTCCGCCTCATCATGCGGTGGGCCAGCGAGGTGTCCCTCGACGGGCAGGGGCGCATCAGCATTCCGAATCCGCTCCTTGACTTCGCCGAGCTCGACGGCTCCGCGCTCATCCTCGGGGCGTTCGACCACATCGAGATCTGGGATCCGGATCAGTTCGACGGATACCTCAACGAGCAGCCCGACGACTACGAGACGCTCGCCGAGAGCGTGATGCGGTAGAGATGGCCTCGCGGGATCGCAGATGCAAACCGATGTCAGCCGACAGCTCTCAGGACGATGCGCCCACGGACGGCGACCCACTGCGGTACGCCACGGACTACCACGCACCTGTTCTTTCACATGACGTACAGGCCCGGCTCGTCACCGACCCGGCTGGTCGCTACGTAGATGCGACCCTTGGTGGGGGCGGTCATGCCCGGGCGCTGCTCGATGCGCTCGACCCCGAGGGCTTCGTGCTTGGCATCGATCGGGATCCCGAGGCCCTGTCGGTCGCTCGCGATCGCCTCGCCGACGCGCAAGAGGCGGGACGCTTCCGGGCGGTACACGGCACCTTCGGGCGCCTGCGTCACGTGCTGGAGTCCGAAGAGGTGGTCCCCGTCGATGGGCTCTTGCTCGACCTCGGGGTGTCGTCGCACCAGATCGACGCCCCCGAGCGCGGGTTCAGCTTTCGGGACGAGGGGCCGCTCGACATGCGGATGAATCCGCAGCGTGGGCTCACCGCTGCCCAGGTTGTCAACGAATGGAGCGAGCGTGATCTCCGCGACGTGCTCCGCAAGTACGGAGAAGAGTCGCGGGCCGGCACCCTCGCCCACGCCATCGCAGAGGCCCGTCCGCTCGAGACGACGCGCGACCTGGCCGAGGTGGTGGAGGCCGCCGTGCCGCCCCCCAACACCGTGAAGACCTTGACGCGCGTCTTTCAGGCGCTCCGCATCGTGGTGAACGCGGAGTTGGAAGAACTGGAACGGGCGCTGGCGCAGGGCACCGAACGTGTACGCCCCGGCGGCCGCATCGCGGTGATCAGCTACCATTCGCTGGAAGATCGGCGGGTGAAGCGGTATCTCCGCTACGGCAACTTCGAGGGCGAGCCGCGGCGCGACCTGTACGGCACCCTCGTGGCTCCGTGGACCGAAACGCCCCGCGGGCCCATCGAGGCGCAGGAGGAAGAAGTGAAGGCAAATCCGCGGGCCCGGAGCGCCCGGCTCCGCGTGGCTGAACGGCGAGACGACGAGAAGCTTGGGACCCCGGTCCCCTCCTTCTCATAGTTCCGTTCCGATCGAGGGAAGCAGCATTATTCAAACCAGCACTGAACAGAACGATGGGCAGACGAGACGGCTCCTCACATACAAATACAGATACCGATCGAGCGGGAACGATCTTCTGGAACGGTTCGGGGGACGGCGCCCCGCGCTCGTCCGACACCCGGAGCGCCTCGATGATATCGGAGGATACGTCCGACGGGTGGATGCGGCACGGCACGGCACTTCCGAGTTGGGCCGACCTTGAGCCGTCGACGAACCGGAAGCACACCACGTCCGGGGACACGTTCCTGGAGAACGTCTCGACGGTGCGCTTTGCGCTGGTAATTCTCGCCATCGCGGGCGCCTTTACCCTCTACGTGGGGCATGTGCACGCCACGACCGACCTGTACAATCAGCTTCAGCAGGCCCGAACGGAGAACCAGCAACTGCACCTGAAGCACAGTCGCCTGAAAGGAGAATTTGACCGCCGCACGGGGCCGTCCGTGATCTACGACCGAGCCCGCGAGCTCGGGCTCCAGGAGAGTGTCACCTACGGCCCCCCGATCACCGTCGAATAACGAAATTTCAGAGCGCGAATGAGTGGAGATCTCATTCGCACTTTTTCACTCGAACTCGCCATTGCCATGGACCCCAAGGACCAGATTCTGGCCCGGATGTACGTGGTGCTGACGCTGCTCGGCCTCGTTCCGGTGGCCGTGGCCGCGCAGATGGGCCGGGTGTTGGTGACCGAGACCGAGGCGCTCCGGGATCAGGTCCGGGACCAGGCCCGCTCGACCATGACCATTCCGGCCATGCGGGGCGACATCCTGGATCGAGACGGCCGCGGCCTCGCAATCAACACGGCCCGGTACGACCTGGCCCTCGATCCGACGGTGGAGGGCTTTCAGGCACAGGCAGATTCGTTCTTTGACAAGTTGGCGTCATTGACCGGCGTCCCGGCCTCGCGGTATCAGAGGCAGGTGAGGACCCGGCACAGTACGGAGTACGTGAAGCTGCGAGAGGAGCTCACGCCGCGCCAGTATGAGCAGATCGAGAGTTGGGAGATTCCCGGCGTCATTTTGACGCCCGAGTTTGGGCGCCGCTACAACTACGG
The DNA here is from genome assembly GCA_003022655.1 of Bacteroidetes bacterium QH_1_64_81. Next base: position 3,448 of record PXSX01000168.1, read on the forward strand.
CACCACGGCGGCCCATATCGTCGGGCATGTCGGGGGGGATGGAAATGGCCTCGCGGGGCTGGAGCTGGCGTACGACGACACCCTGCGCGGAACGCCCGGACGCCGTATCGTGCGACGGGACCGGAGCGGGCGCATCGAAGCGTACGTGGGCGGGAGGGTGGTGCCGCCGGAGCGCGGCGACGACCTCGTGCTCACGATCGACCTGGTGCGCCAGGCCGCGCTCGAAACGGAACTGCGTCGCGGCGTGCGGGAAAGCGGGGCGGACTGGGGCACGGCCGTGGCCATGAACCCGAACACGGGGGCCATCCTCGCCATGGCCAACGTCCCGACCTACAACCCCAATCGCCCGGCGGCGGCCCCCGATGCCGCCCGCCGCAACCGGGCCATCACCGATCGCTTCGAGCCGGGCTCAACCTTTAAGCTCGTGGGGGCCGTCGCGGCCACCGAGCAGGGCATCATCGGGCTCGGCGACTCGGTGGAGACCGGCAACGGCTGGGCCGTCTTTCACGGCCACACGATGAAGGACGTGCAGGCGCACGGCACCATTCCGTTCGCCGACGTCATCGCGAAGTCGAGCAATGTGGGCATGGCCAAGACGGTCGATCGCCTCGATGCAGGCACCTTTTACCAGTATGCCCGCAACATGGGCTTCAGCCAGCCCACGTGGATCGATCTGCCGGGGGAGGTGGGCGGCGTGCTGAAGCGTACGCCCCAGTGGAGCGCCACGACCCAGACCTCAATGGCCATCGGCTACGAGGTGTCCGCGACGCCGCTGCAACTGCTCACGGCCTACAGCGCGCTGGCGAACGGCGGGCGCATCATGCGGCCCTACGTGGTGGCCGAGCGGCGAGACGGGACAGGCACAACCCTCGGGCGAAACGAACCGGAGACCATTCGCCGCGCCTTTGAAGAGGAGACCGCCGATACGCTCCGGTCGGCCTTCGAGCGGGTCGTGGAGCGCGGCACAGGCACCAACGCGCAGGTTGAGGGGCTGCGCGTGGCCGGGAAGACCGGAACGGCGCTCCAGGTTGCGAACGGGACATACTCGGCGGAGGAGTCCCGGGCTTCGTTCGTGGGCTTCCTCCCGGCCGACGATGCGAAGATTGCGCTGCTCGTGGTGCTCGGGGGACCCAACAGCGGATATCACGGTGGCGACGTGGCCGCGCCGGTGTTTCGGCGCGTGGCGCGGCGCTGGGCCGGCACCTTTCCGGAGGTGGTGGACCGGATGACCGACGACGCCCCTCCTGCGGAACGGACGGAGTCGATGCCCGACCTGACGGGCCTCAGCACGCGCCGGGCGGTGGCGTGGCTGCAAGACCACGGCATTCAGCCTCGGCTCCAGGGGCACGGCACGGTCGTCCGCCAGCGGCCCGAGCCGGGCGCGCCGCTTCCCAATCGCGTCACCCTTGCGGCCACCCAATGAGTCGATGGCGGGCCCCGATTCTACACGTACGCCCTGGGCTCCGAACACCGGGGCCGACGCGCTAAACTGGCCGACGCTCCGGCGTCGGTTTCAGGAGGCGGGACTGCTCGAGGAAACCCATTGCGGGTCGGACGCCGATCCCGACACACTTACGATCGACGGCCTGACGGACGACAGTCGGGACGTCGAGCCCGGTGGTGGCTTCGTTGCCGTTCGTGGCGTCGAGGCCGACGGGCATTCGTTCATTGACATGGCGGTAGAAAACGGTGCTCGTCTCGTCGTGTGCGAGGCGGTGCCGGACCAAGCGCGCATGCGTTTCCCCGGCACCGTCTTTGCCCGCGTGACGAACACGCGCACAGCCTTGGCCGAGGCGGCCGCGGCGCTCTACGGCGACCCGGCCGATGCCTTGCGCCTCGTGAGCGTGACGGGGACCAACGGCAAGACGACGGTGGCCTATCTCGTGCATCACCTGCTGGAGACGCTCGGGGAATCGACCGGGCTGCTCAGCACGATCGACGTGCGGACCGGTGCCGAGACGACCACGATGGACCTCACGACGCCGGGGCCGCTCGCCCTGCACCGCACGCTGCGGCAGATGGTGGACGCCGGCTGCACGGCCTGCGCGATGGAGGTGTCGTCGCACGCGCTCGACCAGAAGCGGGTGCACGGGCTCGACTACGAGGCGGCGATTTTTACCAACCTCTCGGTCGATCACCTCAACTACCACGGCACGCTGGAGGCCTACCGGAACGCGAAGAAGACTCTCTTCGACGGCCTCGGCCCCGGCGCCACGGCCCTCTACAACGCCGACGACGAGGCCGGGCCGGTGATGGTGGCCGACACCGAAGCCGACGTCGCAACCTTTGCTCTCGACGTGGACGCGGACATCGAGGTCTCTGTGCTGGAGAGTCGGATCGACGGCCTGCGGCTGGCGATCAACGGGCGGGAGCGCGCCTTCCGACTGGCAGGCCGCTTCAACGCCTACAACCTAGCGGCCGCCCACGGGGCCGGGACGGCCCTCGGCTTTGGG
>PXSX01000152.1 GCA_003022655.1 Bacteroidetes bacterium QH_1_64_81
CCGTACCTCTTCTCCAACGCCATCGCCCCGATGATCGCCAACGCCAGCCTGAAGGTGCTGGAGATGCTGCAGACGAGCGGCGAGCGGCGGGAGACCATCTGGGAGAACGCCCGCTACTTCCGCTCGGAGATGGAGGCCCGGGGCTTCGACCTCAAGCCGGGCGACCACCCCATCGTGCCCATCATGTTCTACGACGCGAAGACCAGTGGCGCGGTGGCCGACGAGCTGCTCGACCGGGGCATCTACGTCATTAGCTTCAGTTACCCCGTGGTGCCGACGGGCGAGGCGCGCATCCGCGTGCAGATGTCCGCCGCCCACTCGAAGGACCAGCTCGACCGCGCCATCGACGCCTTCACCGAGGTGGGCCGGAAGCACGACGTCATATAGAATGGTTGAAGGTTGGAAAGTAGAAGGTTGAAAGTGACACTGCTCATTCCTTATGCCGATTAAGGGTTGAACCGCCGAATCAGCCATAGGACGCTGCTGAGGGCGATTCGCTCTTCACGAGACACAACTCAGCATGCCCTCACGGCCAGAAAACGGCGATTCTGCTCAACCCTTAATTCGCATTCCTTGAACTTTCCAACTTCAACCTGCAAACCCGTCAACCTTCAACCCGCAAACCTGCTGTCTCCGCCAGTTTCTACGTCTCATGGGCTTACCGTCAATTTTTCGAGTTCGCCTCGTCCTTCTTGCTCTGTTTGCCCTGCTGATGACCGCTCCCGCGCAGGGGCAAAGTATGAAGAAGGGGTCGGATGCCCTAAGGCGATCGCTCCCCCCCGATACCGCCATCACCCAAACCGACCGCGTGACGGTGAAAGGCGAGGAGGTACCCTACGAGGTGACCACCGGCACCCAGCCCGTGTACGGCGACGACGACTCTGCCATCGCGTCCCTCCACTACACCTACTACCGGCGCACCGACGTGGACGATGAGACGCGGCGCCCGCTCATGATCTCGTTCAACGGCGGCCCCGGGTCCGGCTCGCTCTGGATGCACCTCGGCTACACCAGCCCCAAGCGTCTTCGCATCAGCGATGAGGGCTTTCGCATCCTCGACGACAGCGTCGACCGCGAACAGTTCTTTGGGGTGACCGCTGATGTGGAGTACCTGGCGGGCTGGATCGACACGTTCGTCTCGCGGCACGACCGCTGGCGCTCGCCGAAGTACCTGATCGGCGAAAGTTACGGCACCACCCGCGTAGCGGGGCTGGCCGGGAAGCTGCAGAACAGTCACTGGATGTACCTGAACGGCGTCATCCTCGTCTCTCCCACCGGCCTCGGGCTGGAGCCGGCCGGCCCCTCGCCCCGTTCCGAGGCGCTGAAACTGCCGTACTACGCGGCTACGGCGTGGCACCACGACCAGTTGCCGAGTGACCTCCAGAACCGGGATCTGCAGGACCTGCTGTCGGAGGTGGAAAATTACACGATCGAGGAGTACATCCCGGCCGTCACGCGCGGGGGCTTTATCGACGACGGTCGCCGACAGGACCTCGCTCGGCAAGTGGCGCGCTACTCCGGCCTGTCAGAGTCGTTCGTGCGTGATCACAATCTTGCGGTCCCCGCCTCCGCGTTCTGGAAAGAGCTCCTCCAGGATGAGGGGTACACTGTTGGGCGCCTCGATTCCCGCTATCAGGGAGTGGACACGAAGAATGCGGGAGACGAGTACGACTACCCGGTGGAGCTCACGTCGTGGAACCACGCGTTTACGCCTGCCATCAACCAGTACCTCCGCAGCGAGCTCGGCTTCCAAACGGACCTCAAATACAACGTCTTTGGCCCGGTGCGACCGTGGGAGGACGACAACAACGACACGGGCGAGCAGCTGCGCGAGGCGATGGCACAGAATCCATACCTGCACGTGATGGTGCAGTCCGGCTACTACGACGGCGC
>PXSX01000153.1 GCA_003022655.1 Bacteroidetes bacterium QH_1_64_81
CGAGGAGCGCTCAGTGTCCGGATCGCTCTTCCAGAACACGTAGGCCTCGTCCTCCACCATCTCGGCGGCGGCCGGGTCGAGGGCAACGAACACGTCCGTTCCGGCGGTATAGCCGGCCTTCTCGACGGCCTCAAGGACGAGTTCGACGGCCTCTTCGTTCGACCGTAGGTCGGGGGCAAAGCCGCCTTCGTCCCCGACGGCGGTGTTGTAATCGCGGTCCTGGAGCACAGATTCGAGCGTGTGAAAGACCTCCACCCCGGTGCGAAGGGCCTCCGAGAAGGACGACGCTCCGGCCGGGGCCACCATGAACTCCTGCACGTCCACGTTATTGTCGGCATGCTCTCCGCCGTTGAGAATGTTCATGAGCGGAACTGGAAGGGTGCGGGCCGTGGCTCGACCCAGGTACCGGTAGAGGGGGACACCGAGGGTGGCGGCGCCGGCCTTGGCGGCGGCGAGGGAGACGCCGAGAATAGCGTTGGCCCCAAGGTTCGATTTGTCGTCCGTCCCGTCGAGGGCGCGGAGCGCGTCGTCGAGGGCGACCTGCTTGAGCACGCTCGTGCCTTCCAGTTCGTCGGCAATCGCCTCATTGACGTTGCTCACAGCCTGGAGCACGCCTTCTCCGTGGTGGCGGTCGGGGTCCCCGTCGCGCAACTCAACGGCTTCGTAGGCTCCAGTGGAGGCCCCGCTCGGAACGGCGGCTCGCCCGAGCACACCCTCGTCGGTGGTGACGTCCACCTCCACGGTCGGAGTGCCTCGGCTGTCAAGAATTTGGCGGGCTGTGACATGCTGGATCGAAGCCATGCGAGAAAAGAAATGTCTGCGCAGAAAATGACGAGTGCGGGCCGGAGAAGATTGACTCGAAAGATCTCCGTAATGGATCTGTTAACTACGTGGTCGGAGCCCAGAACCACAAGAGCGCCTCTCGAAGCCCTCCCGAAGACAGCCCTCGTCCGATAATGGGACAGCCCCGAAGAGGCGTGGGGGAGGCCGACGTGCCCGGTGTCGACGTAGAAAAGGCCGGCGGGCCAGAAAAAGCCCGCCGGCCGCACATGTTCACGCACTGAACGAGATCAGTTGGAAGACGGGGCCGGCCGCACGGACGCCGTCTCCCCGATCCACGAGTAGCAGCCGTAGTCGATCGAGAACGTGCCGCCCTGCTCCCAGTCCGACCGGTAGAAGATGTCCTCCTTGGTTGGGAAAACCCTCCTGTACGTCTGAATTTTGCTGTTGGCGGTGGACGCGACGGACGGGTCAGTCTCCTTGGCCCGCTGATACATGTCGACGACGGCCCAATAGACGGCCTTGTCCTCACGCTTCATCTCGCTACCACTGCATTTGTTCACGGCGCGTGCGTACAGGTCCCCGATGGCAATATACGCCCGTCCAAAGTCCTTCTTCTTCTCGATGGCCCTCCGGTATTCCTGCCGGGCCTGTGCGAGCCGTTCCATCTTCTGGTAGGCAGTCCCGCGGTTGAAGTGATCTTCAGCTTTGAGCTCGGCTCCTTGTTCGACGGCGCGGTCGTACGCCTCGAGTGCCGCCTTCGATCGGCCGTCTTCGAGGCGCATCTGAGCAATGTCGCGCACCGTCTCGGCCGGAGGGTCCTCCTTCATAAGCCGCTTGGCGAGCGTCGACGCCTTCTCGACGTTTCCCTGCCGCTTATAGGCATTGAACAGGTCGGTGAGGAGCCGCGTGCTGTCAGGGTGCTGCTCGACCTGCTCCTCAAGATACCCGATCTTCGCCTGTGGATTCATGCCGAAGATGTCCTCACGCATGGAGTTCACCATCTCGGCCACCTCCTCGTCGTCCTCACGCTTCGCCTCCACCATGTTGGCGAAATCGAGTGCCTTCTGAAGCTGGTTGTTTTGCTGATATGATTTCAGAACCTGCTGGATGTAATAGGGGTCGATCTCTTCCGGGGCGAGCTCGAACGCCTTTCGGTAGTGCGACACGGCCGTCTTCAGCCCCTCGACGTCGGGGAGGGATCCTTGATGTTGATCGGCGAAGCGGCCCTTCAGCAGTTCCCACTTGTAGCGGTCGTACTCGAGACCCTGGTCCTCCATCTTGTCGACGGCCGAGGTGAGGTGCGTGGCCGCGGTATCGAGGTAGGCCTTGCGCTTCTCTTCACTACCGGCCTGTTCGGCGAGGCCCTCGTAGAGCTTCACGGCCCGCTCGTAGTTGTCGTCATCCCCGTCAGGTGCGCCCGGGGCATTTTCGAGAATCCAAAGCAGGTCACTCCGGGCGCTCCGAAAATCATCGTTTTTGAAGTTCTCCCAGTAGAGGCTATAGTGCATCAGCTTCTCCTGCTTGCTCGGCTCGCTGTCCTGCCCAGACGCCGGCGTGGCGGAGGCGGCGAGCACCAGGAGGCCTACGCAAAACGTTCCGATCGAGAAAAGCTGAGACTTGAATGTGCCGTCAGGAAAGAGCATATCAGAGAGGCAAATCTGTCCTATATTTTGAACAGGCTAGGGCTTTAGACTGGACATTCGTCGTCGGGTTTCGGTCCACATTGTCTCCGGTAGACCGGCGCAGTGAAGGAAGCACCTGCACGCGCACCTTCATCTTACCGGAGCTTACGCCGCTGAAACCAGCGTTCTCCGAAGTTTACGTGGAGCGAACCCCCAACGAACAGGTCGCGAACGAGGGCATCAGAGGATGTCCCCCGGGTTCCAGCAATCGTATTTACGTCAATTCGCGTGCCGGAAAGCGAAGTGGGGAGGCTAACCCCAGCAGTGATGGCAAATTCGTAAAGGAGTGTTTGCCGATCGGGACGCACGTACATTTGTTCCACGTAGCCCCCAAACCGGTAGGCAGCCTGAGCAAAGTAGCCGGCCAACTCGTCTTCGCCGGCGGGCACCACCTCGGCCCCGGTCGACAGGCGCCAGCGGTCCACAAGGGTGCCCGTTCCCCCGACCGGAAAGCGGGTAGGTTCTGTTGTGCCCGTTCCCGCAGAGAAGTCACTCGAAAATGTGCTCCACGGATCGAAGAAGCCATCCAAAACAAAGGTCCATCGTGGGCCGGGCTGGTACGAGACCCCGAGGCGCCCCTGCCAGGGCAGCGTGACGTTCCCACGCTCAGAAGAGAGGGTGTCGCGTGCCAGGTCCTCGTCGAGGGTGCGGAACCGCTCGCCCGACAGACGGGCGGGGAGGGTCACTGAGGCACCAACTGATAAGGCATCGTCCGTGGCGAGGACATCGGCCAGGGCAAGGTGCCCCCCCAGCGTACCGGTGAATCCGGAAAGCTGTACGCCGTCGGCCAAGACGACGTCGCGGAGGGCCTGGGTGTTTGGCCACGTGGTGCGCCGCTGGCTCTCGATGATGCCAAAGAGGAGATCCGCGCTGGCCCCAACGCTTAGTATGTCATTGATCCGGTACCCCAGCCCGCCCCGTAGGCGATGAAGTCCCCCTGAGCCGGAGAAGGTGGTCTCATACCTCGCCTCGGTTCCTTGTTGAGGACCCACCCGCTCTTGTCCCGTTAGCGTAGCACTGTAATTGGAGCGCGAGTACGGCTGGAAGGAGAGACCAACCCCCAGCGTGCGCTCATAGAGGGGAAAGCTAAATTGGACGGCCTGTACGTTGCCGGAGGACAACTGTCCTGAGTTGCCGCTGCCGTCTTCGGAACTCACGGACTGAAAGGACGCGCTGCCCGACAGTCGCGTGTAGACCTGATCGCTCCAGAGGGCCGGATTGGCGTCGGGGTTATAGTTGAGAGAACGGAGCGCGTATCCACCTCCGCCCATCGCCCGGCTCTGGGAGGAAGAGAATTCGAGCAGGCTCCCCATCCCAAACTGGGAATAAATCGTTCCTTCGCCGTTGGACTGTGCCTGAGCGGGGGGTACTGCAAGCAGCAGAACCGCCGAAAGGAGCGTCCACAGGAAGAGAGCTTGCTTCATGCCCAGCACTCGCATGGGACCGTTGCACGGTGTGTAGGAAGGAGGCCGAAAGGCACCAGTCATCGGATTAAAGCGGCGTTACAGTCAGCGTGGCACGGGGAGGGGATGGCTCTTCGCCGTCCACGGGGACAAGGACGGGCAGCGTGCTTGGCAGTCCCAGTTGGATTGTGGACCCTGGTTCGCCAGGGATACTTTCCCGGTCGGCAACCTGGACGCGGTACTCCGTGAAGAGTGGGCTTTGTCCGTTTCGGATGCGCCTGAACGATTCCTCGAAAATTGTGAAGGCCGCGTTTACACTGCGGAGGTCGTCGGGCACCAGGGCACCGCTGAGGGCAGCAGACGGGTCCGCTGCGGACGGGTCCAAAGGAAGAATGCACGTTTCGTTCGGCTCGGAAAACATGGGAAATCCTGCCGTACGGCAGCCAGGAGTATTCGCCCCCCGAGTGGCAATAATGCGGTATCCTTTTGGCAACGGACGGACGAAGTTCACCCTAGAGAAATCCTTCAACGCGGACGTATCGACCGGAACGAAAACTTCGGCCCGATTCAACGGGGTATTCTCGAGGGTATCAAGGGGAGGGGCGTTGAAATCCCACTCCATTGTGAGATCCATACCGGCGCCATCCTGCAGCAGCGTGTAGCCGTCGGGAGGGACTCCCGCCTCTCGCTGCTCAATATGCGTAAACGACTTCACGCCCGAGTAGTCGGCCGTTGTAGTGTCGGATTCAGACACGTGTGTGAGGCGAAGGGTCG
>PXSX01000154.1 GCA_003022655.1 Bacteroidetes bacterium QH_1_64_81
AAGGCCCTCAGCAAGCACGGCGGCAACGTCAGCCAGGCCGCCGAGGCCCTCGGCATCTCCCGCCGCGCCCTCTACCGCCGGATCGAGAAATATGGGTTGTGAGTGGGGGAGTGGGGGAGAGGGCGAGTGGGCGAAAGGGGGAGAGGGAGAGTATGAGAGGGGGCGAAAGGGTGAGAGGGAGAAGAGGCTAGGCATCAATCCGGTTTATCCCACGATGATTATCAGTTATGGCAATCGATCGGGTGGAGGAGTTGGACGTGTATCGGAGGGCCTTTCAAGGAGCGATGAACATCTTTGAGCAGTCCAAGCAGTGGCCGAAGGTGGAGCGGTACGCGCTGACGGATCAAATTCGGCGGTCCTCACGAGCGGTGTGCGCCAACGTGTCGGAAGCCTGGCGAAAGCGGCGGTATCCAAAGCACTTCATCAGTAAACTGTCCGATGCCGACGCGGAAGCGTCCGAAACCCGCACGTGGCTCCGATTTGCCCACTCCTGCGAGTATCTTGACGAACAGCCCTTCAAGCAATTGGACGAGAAATACGACCGAATCTGTGGCGGACTCGTTCGCATGATGAGCAATCCGGAGAAATGGTGCGGTCCTTCCAACACTGCCCAGGAGCCGCCGCCTCCGTACGAAACGTAGCCCCTCTCTTCCCCCTCTCCCCCATTCTCCCTTTCTGAAAATGCATAGGCGTTTCCGCATTCAGGTGGCTCTCCGCGTGACGGCCATTGCGGCCCTCGTGGGCGGGGCGGCGTACCTGGGGGTCGGGCTGCAGCTCTACCTGCCTGCCGCGCTCGTGGCCGGGCTCGCCGTCGCGGCGGCGGTGTCGCTCGTGCGCTACACCGAAAAGATCACGCGCGACCTCACCCGGTTCCTGAAGTCGGTGCGCTACGCCGACTTCACGCGCCGCTTTACGAGCGATGAGCGCGGCCCGATCTTTGAGGACCTGCGCGACGCCTTCGAGGAGGTGACCGGCGAGTTTCGCCGGCTGCGGGCGGAGAAGGAACGACAGGTGCGCTACCTGGAGCAGGTGGTGCAGCA
>PXSX01000155.1 GCA_003022655.1 Bacteroidetes bacterium QH_1_64_81
GTTCCGGGCCGAGGCGGACGCCTTCGCCACCGCTCACTTCGGCGAGCCCGAGCAGCTGGAGCAGGTGATCGAGCAGGCCGCCGGTGGGGATGGGCGCAGCCGAGGCCCCGTCCGCACCTTCTGCGGCATCATCACCGACGTGGACCGCAACACCACGAAGTCTGGGAAGCCCATCGCCTTCGCGAAGATTGAGGACTTCACGGGACAGGGTGAGATGGTGGTCTTCTCCAGCATCCTCGATCAGGTTCAGCCCTACCTAAAGGTGGACAAGGTGGTCCTCGTGAGGGGCAACGTGGAGGTGCGCGGGGGCACCGTGAAGGTGCTCGCCAAGGACATCAATCCGATGTGGAAGGTGCGCGAGCAAATGGTGAGCGAGGTCGTGCTTACCGTGGACCTCGACCAGGTGATGCCGGACGAGCTCCACACCTTCCGGCAGCTCTGCGAGCAGACGGAGGGAAACTGCACGCTCTACTTCGACGTGGACGCGCCCGACCTCCGTGGCCAGGAGCGCCTCCGCAGCCGGGCCTACGTCGTCGAGCCCACCGCCGAGTTTATGCGCGGCGCCCAGCGCATCTTCGGTCCCGACAACATCGCCCTGAAAGGAAACTAATCGTCCCTTTCCTGTGATTAGTGCCACCCAGTAGAGGATCCTAGCCCTTGAAAGACAGGTCCCCTGATGAGAGGCTACAACCGAATCGACAGACTGACGCCGACATTGCCAACCTGGACTTGGATAACTGGCGCGACGGAGACGGCGGCCGTCCCCTCGTCGGTATCACACGGGATGCGAGGCGTCTCCTGCATCGACCACCCCATGGCCCCCAGAACCACGTAGCTGGTGAAGAAAAGCCCCAACCCCACGGGCAGGGTCAAAATAAGCCCTCCCAGGCCGGCGCCATCCAGCGCTCGCTCCGCCCACTCCCAGATCAGAACGGTGCCGCCCATGCCCGCACCCCGCAGGAGAATCGGAAGCACGCTCTTCCGGGCATAGCGCCCGCCCAGGCACCACTGCCCCATCGACGGCCCAACGAGCAGCCCCTTCGCCACACACTCTGATCACGTGGTGGAGATGCCGCCGGACGCCCGCCTCCTGGCCTCCAACACGACGGGCGTGCAGGCCTTTCGGCGGGAGCAGGTCTACGCCGTGCAGTTCCATCCCGAGTACGACCTGCAGACGGCCGAGGCGATGATTCATTCGAAGGACCTGTCCGACCGCGCCCTCCAGCGGGCCCTCGACACCTGCACGGAGGCCAACGTGGAGGCCGCCCGTCCGGCCACGCAGATCTTCGACAACTTCCTTGAGCACGTCGCCGCCACGGCCTACGACGCCCCGTCCTCCGCGATGAACGC
>PXSX01000156.1:0-3379 GCA_003022655.1 Bacteroidetes bacterium QH_1_64_81
ATTGGGCTGGTGGCGCTGTTCGGGTCGCTGGTGACGGCGCTCTTGGCGGTGGCGCAGTTTGGGTAGGCGGTTGGCGTTGGGCGTTGAACGTTGGAACGTTGAACGTTGAGCGTTGAAGGTTGGAAGGTTGAAGGGTGGAAGGTTGAAGGTTGGGGCGTTTCGGCGCGCAACGTTCCGACGCTATTCGTCGTCCGCGAACGAATCTTCCATCGCCTTTACGATCTCGTCGGAGATGCCCATGCTGGAGAAGCCGCCGTCGTGGTAGAGCGTCTGCATGGTGACCATGCGCGTGAGGTCGCTCAGCAAGGTCACCGCGTAGTCGGCACACTCGTCGGCACTGGCATTGCCGAGGGGCGCCACGCGTTCAGCAAACTCGTACATGGCGTCGAAGCCCTCGATGCCGGAGCCCGCGGTGGTTTTGGTGGGGCTCTGCGAGATGGCGTTGATGCGGATGTCGCGCTCGCCGAGGCGGTAGCCAAAGGAGCGCACGATGCTTTCCAGAAGGGCCTTTGCGTCGCCCATCTCCGAGTATTTGGAGAAGATGCGCTGGGCGCCGATGTAGGTCATCGCCAGGATGGAGCCTCCGTCGTCGATCGTCTCGGTGTCGAGGGCGTGATTGATGATGCGATGTAGGCTCACGGCCGACACGTCGAGCGTTTGCTCGTACCAGTTGTAATTGAGGTCGTCGTACGGCACGTCCTTGCGCACGTTGACGCCCATGCCGATGGAGTGAACGATGAAATCGATCGTGCCGTGCGTGTCCTTCACCTCCGCAAAGAGCTCGGCCAGCTCCTCGTCGTCGGTGGCGTCGGCCCAGATAATGTCGCTGTCGACCAGGCGATGCTGTCTTCGTTCAGGGCGCCAAAGATGATGCCCGTCTTTCCGTCGAGCAGGTCGTGTCCGTCCATGGCAGCGTAAAGGGGTCAGTTTGGCAGGAAAATCAAGAGCAGGATCGAAGGTATTCGGCCGCTGGGTGGAGGGATGCGGCACGAGTCATGGGTCATGAGTCACGCGTTTTCTCACGCATCACTTCTCACAGCCGAACGTTTTTCATGGACGCCAAGTGGTCGAGCAGAGGTTCGTGCACCCGGCCGTTGGAGGCGCACACTTGCCGGTCAAAGAGGGGGGTGAGCCCTCTCTCGTTGTGATAGTTCGTTACGCGCCCGCCTCCTTCGCGCACGAGCAGAGTGCCGGCTGCCACATCCCACGGCGAGAGACCCGTCTCAAAGAAGCCGTCGAACCGCCCGCAGGCCAGCCACGCCAGATCGACGGCGGCGGCCCCGTGTCGACGCACGCTCCGTGCGTCTCGGAGGATGTCAGCCAGCACGTCCAGATAGATCTCCGTGTGCTCGAAGCGGCGGTAGGGAAAGCCGGTCGCGAGGAATGCGTCTTCGAACGTGTCCGTCGGGCTCACGCCTGCGGCCTGCCCGTTCACCTGAAGCCCGTGCCCCGCCACGGCGGTAAAGAGCTCGTCGTGCGGCACGTTGAGCACCACGCCGGCCACGATGGCATTGCTGTCCTGCAGCGCGATGCTTACGGCGTAGGGCGGGACCCGCTGCATGAAGTTGGTGGTGCCGTCGAGGGGATCTACGATCCACCGGCGCCCGTCGACAACCGTGGGCACGGACGCGGGCTCGTCGCCCTCCTCCGCCAGAATAGTGTCCTCCGGGAAGGCAGCCTGGAGCGTCTCCACGGCGGCCGTTTGGGCCTTCTCATCGGTTTCGGTGACGAAGTCATTCCGCATCTTGGCTCGCACCTCCTTGAGCGGCCCGGCCTGGTCGCGGATGACGACGGCGGCGCGGCGGGCCGCTCGGACGGCGGTTTCGAGGGCGTCGTCGTACGGAGAGTCGTGGGTCGGGATCTCCATCTAGACAGAGGTTGTGCGAGTGGGATGCCGAAGACTTCGCAAAGCCCGCTGTGCGATCCGAAACTTTTGTGCGATTCCGTGCTAGCGTCCCCAGCCGCGTGCCAACATATAAACCGACGACCAGTGATGCAGCCCTCTCCCCTCGAACGCGCCCGTTTTTTACAAATGGTCGCGGGCGGGCTGCTCCTCATGGGCGTTGCTGTGGGGGGCGTGGGCTGCACCTCCCCGGCCCCACAGGCCGGCACGTACGCTCCCTTCGGGACGGTCGATACGATGGCCACGACGGAGGTCGCGCGCGATTCGGTGCTCGCCGTGCTCGCCCATATGAACCGGACCGCATTCGACTCGGCGTTCGCTCGGCTCGACACGTACGCCGTCACGCGGCACGTGCGTACCGAGCAGCTGGATACGATCGGCGTTGCGACCGCCTTCCACGAGCGCACGCTCCGGTACCCGCCCGGGACCTCGGACGGCACCGTCCAGCACGCCGACTCGGCCGGGTCGTTTCGGGAGGGCGGTGTTTTTTCGAGCATCACGCCCGCGCAGCAGCCCACCGCACGACCGGCCGATCTGGCCGCGCAGGCCCTGGCCGACCAGCCGGCATACCTTGCCCCGCGCACACAGGAAGCCTACCGGTACGCGCTGCGGCGCGACACGCTCCTGAACGACACGCCCGTACTCGTGGTGGAGGCGAAGGTGCGCCGGGATGAGCGGGGGGAGGATCAGGGCATTCAGTACGCCCGCCTCACGATCGACCGCTCGTCCCACGAACTGGTCGGACTCACTACCGTCCGGGCGAGTCGGGAGAGTGGGTGCCGCGCCTGACCCGCTTTCGCGCCGTCGTCGACGTGCCGTTTCGCACGCCTCGCCAGTTCCGCACGGTGTCGGCCTACTACGGGTACGAAGAGCGTGAGGAGGATTCCTGAAAGGAGCTCGCCGTTGCAGCACGTTCGGGGGTCATCGAGACTTCGTATTGCGTAGTGCGTATTGCGTAGCACGGACAAGCTGAAAAAATACGCAATACGAAATACGAAACACGCCGCCCCTACACACCGCTGCCTCCCCTCTATGCCTCTCCCCCTCGCCGACGACGTCCAAGACCAACTCGCGACCGACCGCTTCGGGCGGGCGATGCGCGGCTTCGAGGAGGTCGGGTCGACGAACGAGCGAGCCGCGGCGTGGGCCCAGGAGGGAGCGCCCGAGGGAGCCGTGGTACTCACTGAGCATCAGACGACCGGACGAGGACGTCACGGACGCTCCTGGACGGCCGACAAGGGGCAAAACCTCCTCTTTTCTGTCGTCCTCCGACCGGCGCTGGCCCCAGACCGGCTTAGCCTCATCACCGTCGCCGCCGGCGTGGCCGTCGCCGAAGCGATTGAGGACTTCGTATCTCCCCGCCAGGCCGCCATTGCGTGGCCCAACGACGTCCTCCTGGAGGGCCGAAAGACCTGCGGCATCCTTCTGGAGTCGTCCCTGTCCCTCTCCGACACCGACACGGACGTCGTCCTCGGC
>PXSX01000156.1:3395-8895 GCA_003022655.1 Bacteroidetes bacterium QH_1_64_81
GACCGATTTCCCCGATTCTCTCGCCGACACGGCCACGTCGCTCCGCCTCACCACGGGCCGCCCCGTGCCGCGGGCCGAGCTTCTGGCCTGCCTCTTGACGGCCCTCGAACAGCGCTACAACGCTGTGAAGGAGGGAGACGTGGACGCCGTCCGCACTGCGTTCGAAGAACGCCTCGCGTGCCTCCACGAACAGACGACCCTGCGCGTCCCGGACACGGACCGCATCCTCTCAGGAACGGTGGAGGGCATCACCGAGACGGGCGCCCTGCGCCTCCGCACGGCAGACGGACCGAAAACGGTGCACGCAGGGGACGTTACAACCCGGAAATGACTCTCGGCGTGTTGACCGTGGCTCTTCCCATCCCCGCCCACACCCCCAGACGCCCACACGCAAACACGTCCCTGCGCGAATGCTCCTCACCCTCGACATCCCTCTCCCTTCGACCTCGACGAGCGCCTCACTGGGACGCGATAGGACGTCGACGCCGGTGGCCTCCTCCCGTTGCTAGGACCGAACCGTTTCCTGTTCCACCGACCGAAGCAGCTCCTGAATTCGGGACATCACCATCTGGATGGCGACCTGGTTGTGCCCGCCCCGGGGAATGATGCTGGCGCAGAATGCCCTCGATGGACCGTCCCCGCTCCTGCAGATCCCGCCGGATGCGGCGCATGAGCCGAATGTCGTCGGCCGCGTCGACGTAAATTTTGATGTCCATTCGCTCCTCGAGCGACGCCTCGGCCAGCACCAGAATGCCCTCAATGATGATGACGGGACGAGACTCGACAGTCTCGGTTTCCTCCTGCCGCGTGTGCGTCGTGAAGTCGTACACCGGCTTTTCGATCGCCTCCCCCTCGATCAGGCGATCGAGGTGCTCGCACATGAGCTGCGTCTCCAGGGCGTCGGGATGGTCGAAGTTGAAGCGCGCCCGTTTCTCCGGGGAGAGGTGGGAGAGATCCCGGTAATAGGCGTCGTGATCGAGGATGGCGATCGGGTCGGAGCCAAACTCCCGGATGATGTGGTTCAGGACCGTCGTCTTTCCGGAGCCGGACCCACCCGCGATGCCGAGGACAACCGGAGGATTCATGGGGATCGTAGACGTGCGCGGTGGCAAGGTGCGCGTCGGGGGTGGGGGCGGAAGCACCCAGGGACGAGGTCAATCTCGTCCGGGAAGCCTATTCGTGTACCATGACGACCGTCCAGGTTTTCGTGTCCTCGTCGTAGGTGGAAGCCTCCTCGTCGAACGCCAACTCGTCCGACTCTTCTTCCGCCCACTCGCGGAGATCCTCCATCTCCTCGGCCGTCTCCTGCACGATGAAGTTGACGAACTGGCCCCGCTGAACGTCCAGGTCCTCCCCCGTAATCGGCACTCGCTCTCCCTCTTCGACCTCCTCGAAGCGGACCTCGACGCGGGCCTTGTACATGTGCTCGTCGGTCCACGCATTTCGATGCACCTCCGGAAGCATGTCCCACACCCACCGGTCCTTTAGGCTTTCGTTGAGGACGGGACTGATGATGGGGCGCCAGTAGTCGGCCACCGGTCCCATGTCCGGGAGCGAGGCGTCCATGCCGAGTTGGTAGTTGGGAATCAGGTCGTCCGGCCGCAGCAGTCCGAACAGCCCAGAAAGGATCACCCCGTTTTCGAGGAGACGCCGTTGGGCCCCCGTCGGGAGGTTCGCAAAGTCCATCGCGGCGTACATCACCCCCGGACTGTACCGGTCGAGGGCCGACATCAGGGGGGCGTCGTAGATCTCCTCATTGACGCGAACGGCCTCTTCCAGCTCGTATCCTTCGACCCCGAACACGTCCGCGAGTGCGTCCTCGTCCTCCTTCGCAATCACTGTCTGCAGGGTATCGATGAGCTCCCGCCGGTCGGGATTGAGACCGTCGAAGTAGTTGAAGGTCCCCGACGTGCGGTAATCGAACATGTCGGGAGCGAAGGGATTTCCCCCGGGCTGCTTGCGGTCGGCGGGGGACAGAAGGACGGTAAGATCTGGCATGCAGGAGCGAGTCGATCAGTCGATGGCGAAGAAGGGAAGGAGGGACACGGACGAGGCCGGCCCCGAGAGATGCAGCGGTCAGTTCGTTTCGTCGACGTCTTGAGACGCCTGGCGCAGTTCTTCCAGCAGGGCGTCGATGTCGTCGCGGATGTGATCGGCCCGGGCCTCTGCGTCCTCGACCACCGCGTCGCTATTGCGACGCCCCCCGCTCTCGGTCCTGGACTGGACGAGACGACGGAGAAATCCCTCCGCCTGGGCCTTGACCCGTTCGAGCTGATAGGCAATGCGACGACGCGCATCGGGCCCTCGCTTCGGGGCAAACAACATCCCCAGGGCAAACCCAACGGCGCCTCCTGCCAATGCACTATACACCCCAGTTCGAGTCGCGCGGTCTTGTGACTTCTTTTTCATGAACAACAGACGTGCTGGGCAAGAAGAATGTGGATTGAGAACCCCATTTTGTACCGTATGAACGGAATCCGGTTTCCCCTCCCGGACCCTACAGAAATGAGCGCGGCTGTGCCTCTGCGCACCTGTCCACAGACCCGCTTCCGCGGATTTTCGTCGCGTTCCTCCCCTCAACGGGTCCACGCTCAGATATTGGGGGTGAACCCTTTTGCCCCTGGGGCTTTGAATATTATCGACCTCGTACGTTTCTTGCAACAGGTATTTGGGAATCTACACGGCCTTTGTGTACGCGCACCGGTGTGTACGCGCACCGGCCGCCCCCCGCTGTTTCCCACCCGACCGGCCATGCTCCCCGCACTTCGTCGGCCTTTACGACGAATCTTTGCTGCTTGTCCATACGGCCTCGCCCCTCCACGGGGCAGAGGGGCGCTCTCGGATGGGTGACCTCCGCGGTCCTCCCAAAAACACTCTTGAACCGCCCCACCCTCACTGACGACGCTCTACGTATGCACGAAACTCCTTTCCCCATCCACGAAACGGGGTCTTTTCAGTACAATGAGGAAGGCCCCACCGACTCCCCGATCCCTCCTGTTGTCCTCCTGCACGGCATGCTGGGGGATCTGAGCAACTGGGTAGACACCGTTGAGGACCTGTCGGAGAATGGCTACCGCGTGCTGGCTCCTATTCTGCCAGTCTACGATTTCCCGCTGTCGGAGACCGGGGTTCCCCGCCTCACGGAATATGTGCATGAGTTCATGGAGACCCTTGAGCTCGACTCAGCGGTCCTCGTGGGCAATTCGCTAGGGGGACACGTGGCGCTGCTCCACGCCCTAAATCATCCCGAGACCGTTTACGCCCTCGTGCTGTCCGGGTCCTCCGGCATCTATGAAACCACGATGGGCTCGTCGTTCTTCCGCCGGCAGGATCGCGAGTTTATCAAGGAACGGACCGAGATGACCTTCTACGATCCGGCGCACGCGACCGAGGAGCTGGTCGACGAGATGCTGGAGATTGTCAATGATCGTCCCCGTGCCTTTCGGCTGCTCAAGTTTGCCCGGTCGGCCGACGAAGAGACCGTCACCGAGCAGCTCTCACAACTGGACATGCCCTCGCTCCTGGTGTGGGGCCGCAACGACATCGTCACGCCGCCCGAGGTGGCCGAGGAGTTTCGGGACCGCATGCCGAATGCCCGCCTCGAATTCATCGACAAATGCGGCCACGCCCCGATGATCGAGCACCCGGATACGTTTAATGCACTGACGCTCGATTTCCTCGAAGAGCTCACCGAGGAAGCCCGTCTGGAGCCCTCTTCTCGTCCGTAGCGCCCCCGTCCAGCCTGTCTAATGGGGCAGACAACTGTGTGACGAAGAGCACGCTTCCGTCTTCCTGCCCGTAATTCTGCCGCGTTGCAGTTGGGGTATGTCCGATTGGCACGCGCATTGCATGACGTGAGTGGTACAGCGCGGGTCGCGTTTGCGATCTCGTTGTCCGGGGTGTTTCGCCCCCGGGAGGCCTCCATTCTTGCCGGGCAGGTGCGTCTTTGGGTGAGCGTATCTGCCCGGCATTTTCTATGTGGGGGCTGCTTCGGTGTGAGTGGTGCGTTCGGGGTCCTGCCCGAGGTCCGGCATTCCCGTCGCGGTCCTCTCCCGGCCCCGCGGCACGGGGGCCGAATCGGCGCAGGCTCCCGTCCTGCCATCTATCTCCGGCCCAATCAGCAAACGGAAGAGGTTCCTGCCCATGGGCAACATTCCCCCATGGGCAACATTCCAACCTGCGCTGTCCTCAATCCCCCGACCCTCAGGACGCACCGTACCGTTCTTTTGGGCCCACGTTATGTTTCCCCCTTCCCGTGTGTCTAGGGAACGAACACGTCGTGCGCTCTCTTCGTCCGGTACCACGATTCGTTTCTCGGGACACTTTCGGGGGCTTGTCGTATACGCATGTGGAGGAAGGGGGCCCGGGTTCTCATCAATCTTCGAACAACACGGTTAGGTGGTTATTATGGCACGCGGTGTCAACAAGGTTATTCTCATCGGCAACCTCGGCGACGATCCGGAGCTTCGATACACTGGCAGCGGAACGGCCGTCTGCAACATGTCGCTCGCAACCAACGAGACGTACACGGACAACGACGGAAACGAGGTGCAGAACACCGAATGGCACGACGTCGTGGCGTGGGGACGGCTCGGTGAAATCTGCAACGAGTACCTGCAGAGGGGCTCCCAGGTGTACTTCGAGGGCAAGCTCCAAACCCGCTCCTGGGACGACCAGGACGGCAACACGCGCTACTCGACGGAGGTGAAGGCGCGGGAGATGATGTTCCTCGATAGCAACCGGCAAGGTGCTCCGGAAGGCGGAAGCCTCAACCAGGACCGGGGCTACCAAGACGACGACTTCGATCAGCGTCCGGAGCTTAAGGAGCAGCCTGCCGGTCCCTCGGGCTCGCAGTCGGACCCGTCGGACGACGAGGAAGAGACGTTTGAGCCCGATGATGACCTCCCCTTTTAGGTGCCGTTAAAAGCATGGCACGGACGATGTTACAACGAACATACCAGGCCTACAGGAGGGCCTGGATCGCCCTACGAGGCGAAGTCGATGCATAATAGGGTGCATCGGTGAGAAAACTGTCTCAGGACGGGGAAGATGGACCCAGGTAGCAGGGTCTAGCTAAAGGTCGCACTCACCAACGCTACCTACAAGAGGAAAACAAAGAAGCGATGCAGGAACGCTATTCCCAGGAAGGCACAACGGACAGTCTTCCGAAACACGGAGCGCCAAGGAGACAGACACTGGCATCAACCAGAACCTGTCAATGGCTGGAGTGGGTGAAGGCCCAATTGGGAACTGCATCGTTGGTGAGCCTGGGAGCTGCGATACTTCAGAAGGGTATAGCGGCAGACCTGACTCAAAATGGCAGGAACGGCCTTTTATCCTGCTTTCGAGGCCGACCCAGGACAGCTCTCAGAGCGAGAGTACAAGGGGCAAAGGGATAGGCGGCACCTACGCTGAAGGAAAACCAACACGCCATTAAAAGCGGGAATCATCATGGTAGATGTTAAGGTCCCCAGATTGGCCAATGGTGCCACTGATGAGA
>PXSX01000157.1 GCA_003022655.1 Bacteroidetes bacterium QH_1_64_81
GTGCCACGCGCACTGGCAGGCGGTGCAGGACGCCGTCGCCACCGCACAGCCGCGCCGCCTCGTCGCCCAGATGCGCGAGCCACCCGCCGCGACCCACGTGGCGCCCGAGCGCCCGTCGCCCATCACGGTGGCGGCCACGGACGGCTCCCAGATCTACCCGGACCGCCACGTGGAGCCGCCGTTCTTCCTGTTGAACGTGAGCCAAGTCGCGTTCCAATACGGCACGACTGAGGAGGCGCTTCTCAGCGCAACGCCCTCGCTTCACTTCCGCGAACCGCTCGCCAACCGCTTCGACGCGCCGCTCGACACAATCCCGACTGAGCTGGTGTCGGCCCTGCGCGACGAGCTGGAGCTAAGTCAGCTGCTCGACGCCGCCACCACGGCCCGGATTCCAGATCGGCCCCTCGTCGCCCTCGCGGACGGCACGCTCATTCGGTGGATGATTCGGGGGATGGACAATGAGGCCCTCGAAGACGAACTGATTGCCCGCTACACCGAACACCTCGAAGGCTTTCGGGACGAAGGACTGGCCCTGGCGTCGTACGTCAGCATGCCGGCGAGCACCGAGGTCGTGAACCTGCTCCGGTTCGTGGGGAACGACCTCGATGCTGCGCCGCCCGATCTTCCTAGAGAGCTTCCCGATGCACCACGTCTCGACGGGCTGCTCGACCGTCACGTGCTGGACACCGCTCTTGCTCCGGGCGAGCGCTCGGCGGTCTTCGGGTCAGCCTCGCACATTCAGGGCGAGTACCCGACAGGGACTGACATCGCGTTTTTCTACCTAAAGGGGCCGGGGCCCGGCGGGGGAGAGCTCGGGCGCGTTGAGGTGCCGCGCTGGGTGGCCGACGATCTGGGCCTCCTTGACCGGGTGCACGCCACGGTGCTCCGGGAGTGCCGGAAAGGGAAGGGCTATCCGCTGGCGCTGTCGGAAGCGCACGAGCGGGCCGTGGTGCGGGCGTCGGAGCGGGAGGCCTTCTTCCGGCTCATGGAGCGGCGTCTTCGCGACGCCGGCCTCACGCCCACGGGG
>PXSX01000158.1 GCA_003022655.1 Bacteroidetes bacterium QH_1_64_81
CGGCCCCGGCGCGTGTTGAGGTCGCTGATGATGTCGCCGGTGTAATCGTCGGGGGTCGTAACCGTCACCTCGTGGATGGGCTCCAGGAGCACCGGATGGGCCTTGTGGAAGGCGTTCCGGAAGCAGGCGAACGCGGCGCGCTTGAACGCCGCCTCGTTCGAGTCGACCGGGTGCATCCCACCGTCGTAGATCACGATCCGGACGTTCCCTACCGGAAAGCCGGCCACGGGGCCCTCCTCCATGGTGTTGAGGACGCCCTTCTTGATAGACGAGAAGAACTTGTTCATGTCGATCACCCCGCCGACGATGGCGTCCACGAAGTGCACCTCGGCGCCCCACTCGGTCTTCACCATGTCCTCGTCCCGCACGTCCACGTAGTCGGGCGGATGAAACTCGCCGTCAAGGGGCTCGACGAGCATGGAAATGTCCGCAAACTCTCCGGCTCCGCCCGACTGCTTCTTGTGCCGATACTCGGCGGTCGCCCGGTCCTGAATCGTTTCCCGGTACGAAACCCGAGGCTCTACGAATTCGACTTCGACGCCGGCCTGGCGCTCGATCCGTCCCTTGGCAATCTGGAGGTGCATTTTGCCGAGGCCGCTCAGTGTGAGCTGGTTGAGCAGCGCGTCGTGGTTGAAGACGAGGGACGGATCCTCGTCGGTGACCTGATGGAGGCCCTGTGCGAGCTTGTCCTCCTGGCCCTCCTGGACGGGGCGAACGGCCATGCGGTAGCGGGGATTGGGAAACTGGATGGGGGGAATAACGACATCGGAGCTCTCCGCCCGGAGCGTGTCGTTCGCATTGGTGTCTTCCAGCTTCACCAGCGCGCCGAGGTCGCCGGCCACGAGGCGGGGAATGTTGTTCCGCTCCTTGCCGTTGAGTTCGTACATCTGCCCGATGCGCTCGGTGGTGCCGGTCCTCGCGTTTTCGAGGTCCTGCCCCGACTCAATGGTCCCGTCGAAGACGCGGACGTACGAGTATTCGCCGACGTGCTCCTGCGCCATCGTGCGGTAGACGAACGCAACCGGGTCGTCGTCCGGATCGGCCCGTAGCTCACGGTTGCCCTCCGTCTCCACGAGGCGACTGGCCGGCGACGGACACACGCCCGTGATGAAGTCCATGAGCCGGGAGACCCCGACCTCCTCGGTCGCGCTGGTCACGAAGACGGGGAACAGCTCCCGGTTGAGCATGGCCGCCCGGAGCCCGTTCCGCATCTGGTCTTCCGTCAGCTCGCCCTGCTCAAAGTAGGTCTCCATGAGGGTGTCGTCGCTGGCGGCGATGTCCTCCACGAGCGTCTCGTGGAGCTCGCGGGCCCGGTCCTCGAATTCATCCCCAATGGGCTGCACCTCCGGCTCGGTCTCACCCTCGGGGTAGTGCAGCTGGCGCATCTGGAGCACGTCGACCACCGTGCGAGTGCCTTCCCCCGCCGGGAGCTGCACGACCGTGGCCCCGCGGCCGAAGCGATCCTCAATCTCCTCGACGATGGAGGCGAAGTCGGCGTTCGCGTGGTCGATGTGATTGACGACGAACAGGGAGGGCGTGTCGTTTTGCTCCCCGTACGACCAGGCCATCTCGGTGCCCACCTCCACGCCGGAGCGCGCGTCCATCACGTACAGGGCCGTGTCGGCCACGCGCATCGAGGCGATCACCTCGCTGGCGAAGTCGGGATAGCCCGGCGTGTCGAGAATATTGACTTTTTTGTCGTCCCACATGGCGTGGAGCAGCGTAGTGAAAATTGACATCTGCCGCTCCTTCTCGCTCTCGTGGTTGTCGCTCTGCGTGGTGCCGTCCGTTACGGAGCCGGCGCGGGTGAGGGCCCCGCTCGTGTGCAGCATGGCTTCGGACAGGGCCGTTTTTCCACTGCCCTGGTGGCCGACCAGGGCCACATTGCGAATCTGTTCGGCGTCGGAGATCCTCATCGGTACGTCGGGCGGTTTGGTGGGTGGGAATTGAAACGGACGCGGGTCGTGGACGGAGAATTATGTCCTGCTCGCTTGAATCTTAGTTTACAGAACGAGCGGGGAGAATCAAAGCGCTTCTGTAGAATCTGGGAAAGCGGTCGCTCTCGGGGGCGAAACATGGGCCCGCCGGGTGGGTTTTGAGGGGGCGCACTACAAACTGCTCCACCTATCCGTCCTATGTCTTCTTTTCCGTCGCGGTCGTCGCACTTGAAGGCCTTCGGCATCGGGATGGTGCTGGCCCTTCTCGGGGTGGGGGCGTACTTCCAGTTTTGGTCGTCCCCGGACCTGCCTACCGTTACGGTGTACAAAAGCCCGTCGTGCAACTGCTGCGGGGAGTGGGTCACGCACATGAAGGAGCAGGGCTTTCCGGTTGAGGTGGAGTCGCGGTTCGACGTGAAGCCGGTCAAGAAACAGGTCGGGCTGCCCTCGTCGCTCGCGGCGTGCCACACCGCCGTCGTAGACAACTACGTGGTGGAGGGACACGTGCCGGCCCAGGACGTGAAGCAGCTCCTCCGCGAGACGCCGGACGTGCGGGGCCTCAGCGTGCCGGGCATGCCGGTGGGCTCGCCGGGAATGGAGCGCGGCGACCGGGTGGAGCCGTACGAGGTGGTCACGTTCACGCCGGCGGGCGACACGACCGTGTTTGCCCAGTACGGCCGGTAGATCAACCCCCGAGTTGCGACCCGCGTGCGATTTTCGATCCAGCGGCGGACGGCCGACTGCAGGTCGCGGGGAACGGAGGCGGTCCGTCGCCCGCGGTCCGCCGTCACTCGGACAGAACCATTGTCCCTGTCACGGCGAGTCGCTCTGCACCTCTCTTGGCGGAAGGCCATTCACTTCTGTAGACGTGCACGCTGAACTTCGGTATCTGGAATAAATTGCGACATTCCTCGTCGTATGTCCATCCGTCGTTTCCTGCTTCTCGTGTGCGTGGGGGCTGCCGTCTCGGCCTGCGGGGAGGAGGCCGCCTCGACGAACGACTACGAACAGACGGTCGTGCAGGACCGCGTGCAGCGCGATATGCGGATGCGAGAGAAGGAGAGTGTGGTCCCGCCCGATCGGCGCGATGCATTTAGGGGCCTGAACTTCTACGACGTCGATCCCACCTACCGCTACGTGGTGCCCCTACGGCGGTCGTCCACGCCCGACACGGTAATGATTGCCGAGAGCACGGGCGGGCTGCGGCCTCAGGTCCGGGTGGGGCGGGTCACCGTGCCGCTCCCGACGGGCGAAGAGGAATTGGTCGTGTTTCGTGGAGAGAGCGACAATCCCCGCGGGCGGCTCTGGATCCCCTTCGCCGACTCCACGAATGAACACGCCACGTACAAGGGCGGGCGCTACGTGGATCTGGAATCGACGGGCACGGATTCCGTCGTGGTCGACTTCAACCGGGCGTACAATCCGACGTGTGCTTACAACCCGGACTTTGCGTGTCCCCTGCCGCCCTCCGAGAACCGCATTGGGGCGCCCGTCCCGGCCGGGGAGAAGAAGCCCTCATTCCGCGGTGGGAAGGGATGAGAGAACACAATGACGTCGTCCCCGGGATTCAGGGCACTCGATTTCGATGATCGACGGAGTATGATTCTTCTCGCCCTTGAAACCGCAACCGCCACCTGTGGCGCGGCCGTCCTCCGTGAGGGAGAGGTGGTCGCGCAGGCCCACCTCCACCGCCCCCGTGTCCACTCCGAGCGCCTGACGCCGCTCGTGGAGGACGTCCTTCGTCACGCCGATGCATCGTCGGCGGAACTAGATGCGGTGGCGGTCTCGGAGGGACCGGGCTCCTATACCGGCCTGCGCATTGGGGTGAGCACGGCGAAAGGCTGGGCCCTGTCCGCCGACGCGGCTCTCGTGGGAGTCCCGACGCTGGAGGCTTACGCGGCGCGAGTGCGGCCCATGGCGGCGCCCGGCGACGTAGTGTGCGCGCTCCTCGACGCCCGGCGCGACGAGGTGTACGCCGGGGCCTACCGGGTGACGACGGACGACGTGACGGAGCACGCCCCCACGAAGGCCCTGCCGGTCGAGGCGCTTCTCGACTGGATGGGAGGCGTCCCGGGTCGGCTGTGGCTCGTGGGCGACGGCGCCCCCAAAAGCCGGGAGTCGCTCGCGGCAGTGAACGCCCCGCAGACCCCCGTGCCGTCGGACGAGTTGCCGGCCTCAGCTGTCAGGGTGGCGCGGCGCGGCCAGCAGCGCCTCGCCGCGGAGGGCCCCGACGACGTGGCAACATTCGAACCGTTGTACGTCAAAGACGTGCACGCCACGCCGGCCCCTTCTCCCTTTGCCTGAGATTTGTTTGGACTTTGGGAACGGAATTCCTGATCTTCTCTGCGGGTTCGGGCTCAGCACGAGTCCAACACCCCTCACTCGTCACTCTCCATTCGCTACTCGACACTGCCATGCCCTGGTTTCGGCGCGAGAAGGCCGGCATCCGCACCACCCGCGAGGAGCAAAACGAGATGCCGGAAGGTCAGTGGGTGAAGTGGGTATCACTTCGGCATGGACAGCCACAAGTACTTCGACTTCCTCTTCGACGACGGCGACTACGATCTGCACGACACCGACCTCCGGTCCGTGGACGCGCTCGACTTCGAGGACCGGAAGCCCTACACGCAGCGGCTGGAGAGCGCGATGGAGGACACCGGGCAAAACGAAGCTGCCCAAGCGGCGACCGGGACCATTGGGGGCCGTCCGGTGTCCATGGCGGGGATGGACTTCAGCTTCATCGGGGGGTCGATGGGCTCGGTCGTCGGCGAGATCGTAGCGCGGGCCATCAAGCGGGCGTACACCCAGGAGATGCCGCTCATCACCATCGCGCAGAGCG
The DNA here is from genome assembly GCA_003022655.1 of Bacteroidetes bacterium QH_1_64_81. The sequence continues at coordinate 4,777 of PXSX01000158.1, forward strand.
GGGGCGCCCGCATGATGGAAGGGGCGCTCAGCCTCATGCAGATGGCCAAGACCAGCGCCCACCTCACGCGCCTCGACGACGCCGGCCTGCCCTTCATTTCCATCCTCACTCATCCCACCACTGGAGGCGTCACGGCCTCCTTCGCGATGCTGGGAGACATCCACATCGCCGAGCCGGAGGCCCTCATTGGGTTTGCCGGCCCGCGCGTGATCCGCGAAACAATCGGGTCCGACCTCCCGGAAGGCTTCCAACGGTCGGAGTTCCTCCGAGAGCATGGATTCGTGGACATAATCGTGGATCGGCGTCGCCTCCGCCGGCGCATCATCCGGCTTCTGAATCTCTTGATGGAGTAGGCGCGCAGTTTTCCCTCCGTAGCCGGCCTGCTACGCGAGCCGGTGGGGACGGGAGGGCCGCGAGGGATAGGTTGGGGCCGCGGGCGAGTACTTACGTGTTCTGTCGCTCCGGGGAGGACGACGGGCTTGGCCGGCACCGTCCGCCGCATCCTCCCGAAAGCTCGTCTTCTCGGCATCTGTTGAGGTACGCCTCCCCCTCCAAGCTCCGGGTGCCGTTGCTCGATGAGATTCCCTCCTCGCCCCAGGTGCGCCTCCTCATCGGATTGTCCTCACAGGGTAAGGAGCCGTTGAGGTAACGAAGTCTTTGAAGTAACGATGGTGTGTCATCGTGGCGCATGCTTTCCCGAAACCCCAAAGTCACACGTGGCTATGATGGAATGTCGCCTCATTGAGACGCCAGTATTCGTCCTCCTCAGAGATTCTGCTTCGATGCCCATGAAACGACTGTCTCTCTTCGTGTCCCTCGCGTTTTGTCTGGTTGCCTGGTGCGTACCTGCGATGGCGCAGACGACCCCGACGAGCCCCACCGCTCAGATGAACGGGTTTAGTCGGGCGCTCGACGTGGACGCCAATCGCGTGTTCGTCGGGGAGTCGCGGAATATCCACTCACCGGGACGGGTGTACGTTTACGAAGAAGGCACAGACTCCTGGACCGAATCCACGTATCTCGAGGCCGAGGATGGGGAGGTTGGGGACGGCTTCGGGTCGGCCCTCGATGCCTCCGACGAGCACCTCGTCGTGGGGGCCCCCTCGGCGAACGCCGCCTACGTCTTTCGAGCCAGCCAGGACGGATGGACACAGGCGGCCCGGCTCACTGCCGCCGATAGCACGTCCAACTTCGGACAGAGCGTTGTTCTCGACGGTGACCGACTCTTTGTGGGCACCGGGGGGACAGTGTCGATGATGGAGAGTGACACCCTCGCTTCCGGCGCCGTCCACGTCTTTGAGCAGCAGAACGGCCAGTGGCAGGAAGCCTCTGTGCTGCGTAGCGAGACGGTGGGGGCGGACGCAGGCTTTGCAAGCGCGCTCCACACCTCGGGCGATCACCTCCTCGCGACGGCTCCAAAGCACGAGAGCGGCGCGATCGTTGCGTTTCGCGCCGGTGAGGACGGATGGACGGAGACACAGACGGTGACGCCTGATGGGCTGAGCGAAAACGCCCGGTTTGGAACCGCAATTCAAGAGGCGGGCAATCAGGTCCTCGTGGGGGCCCCGCGGGCCTACGACGCCACGGGGGTGGCCTACGGCCTCTCGTTCAACACGGAGGAGGAGACCTGGTCCGTGGACGCGCGCTTCCTTCCCTTCGAGGGCGCCTCTCGCCACCTCTTCGGCGCGGCCTTCGCCTACGATGGGTCGGACCTCTGGGTCGGTGCGCCGGGCGCCTCGGACCAGGCCGGAGCCCTCTACCGCTACGAGCGCGACGACGGCTCCTGGGCCGGCGCCACGCGGGTGACGCATTCCGAAGCAGAATCCGGAAATGGCCTAGGCGCCACTCTGGCAGGCAGTCCGTCCATCATCGCTGCCGGTCTTCCGGGAGATGATCACGGCGCCGGCACGATGGGCCTTTACTCGCTCGAGCAGGACCGTTGGACCCAGACCGCTCCCATCGCGCCCTCCACCGGCACACCCCTCAGCGCCATGACCGGCGAGGAACGAAACTGTGCGAACGGGAACGTCGCTCAGTTCTCCTGCGAGAAGGTGGACATGAAATCGTTCCTCCCGATCAAGGACATTGGCGGGGAGCGCGGCATCGAACTGAATGACATTTGGGGCTGGACCGACCCCGAGACCGGCACGGAGTACGCCCTCGTGGGGCGCACTGACGGTGCGGCGTTCGTAGACGTTAGTGACCCCACGAATCCGGTCTACGTCGGCGAACTGCCGCTTACGGACGGCGCCCGCGTCAACTCCTGGCGCGACATCAAAGTGTACAAGGACCACGCGTTCGTCGTAGCTGACAATGCGGGCGATCACGGCATGCAGGTGTTCGACCTGACGCGTCTGCGAGACGTGAATCCCGATCAGATGCCGGTCACCTTCGGGCACGATGCGCACTACGATAAAGTCAACAGCGTCCACAACATCGTGATCAATACAGAGACCGCCTACGCCTACGCCGTGGGCAGCAGCGGGGGCGGGGAGACCTGCGGGGGCGGCCTCCACATGATCAATATCGAGGACCCGCTGAACCCGACCTTCGAGGGGTGCTTTGCGGATCCCTCGACGGGGCGCTCCGGCACGGGCTATACTCACGATGCACAGTGCGTCGTGTACGAAGGACCGGACACTGAATATCAGGGCCGTGAGATTTGCATTGGCTCCAACGAAACGGCCATTAGCGTCGCGGACGTGACGAACAAAGACAGCACCGTGGCTATCTCCACAGCGTCCTACCCGGACTACGGGTACGTCCATCAGGGCTGGTTCGACGAAGAACAGCGCTACTTCTACCAGAACGACGAGCTGGACGAGGCGCAGGGCAAGGTGGACAACACTCGCACGCTGGTGTGGGACCTGAAGGATCTCGACAATCCGAAGCTTGTGAATCAGCACATGCTTCCGGAAGAGTCGATTGACCACAACCTGTACGTGAAGGGCTCGACGATGTACCAGTCGAATTACAAGAGCGGACTGCGCATCCTCGACATTAGCGACCGGGAAAATCCGGAGGAGGTGGCCCACTTCGATACCCAGCCCTACGACGAGAACGGAACGGGCTTCCAGGGATCCTGGAGCAATTACCCCTACTTCGACAGCGGAATCATCGTCGTCTCGAGCATCGGGGAGGGCCTCTTTGTGCTGGAGGAATCGAAGCAAGAACTCTAGCCCTCTGTTTGGCAGGCCGTCGAGGTGACGGCGAGGAGGTGTAATTTTGTATCCGTACGGGCTCGAATCCATAGAATAAACTGTGAGTGGAGACTCTATGCGTCGACTGCTCTCGTTCTTGTTCGCTGCTGCGCTTCTTCTGGGGACGGCCCCCGCTCTGGGGCAGCCCTCAAGCCCAAACCTGTACGTTTGTAATCAGGGGGAAGCGACCATCTCCGTCATCGACATGGAGTCGATGGAGGTCGAAACAAACGTCGATCTGAAGGAGCGGGGGTTCTCCGAGAATGCGAAGCCGCACCACGTGGTGGCCGAGCCGGATGGAAGCCACTGGTACGCAACCCTGATTGGGGCGAACACGATTCTGAAGTTCAATCAGGAGAACGAAATCGTCGACCGCCTGGACGACTTCGAGGTGCCTGGGCTGCTGTCTCTCGATCCCGAGAAAGACGTGCTGTACGCGGGCCGGTCGATGAGCGCCGTGAACCCGCCGAAGAGCCTGGGCATGATCGACCGTTCGACCATGGAGGTCGAACAGCGCGTGAACACCTTCTTCCCCCGTCCCCACCCGCTGGCCGTGCGTCCGAACGGCGACTACGCCTTTATCGCCAGCCTGGCCACAAACCAGCTCATAGGCATGAACACGGAGACCCGCGAGACGAAGCTCACCCGGCTGGAGGGACGTACCCAGACGCCCGTCCAGTTCGCAGCAACGCCGGACGGCTCGCGACTCATCGCGGGCGGACAGAAGACGGGTCAGTTGCTCGTCTTCGACGCCACAGACGCCCCGGCCCTCTCTGTGATCGATACGCTTACGGTAGGGAAGGAGCCGTGGCACCCTGTGATTGGGCGGCAGAGCGGCCAGGCGTACGTGCCGAACAAGATGTCGCACTCCGTGAGC
>PXSX01000159.1:0-745 GCA_003022655.1 Bacteroidetes bacterium QH_1_64_81
ACCACCCAAGGTATTGAGTCGTATAGACGTCGTGGTCCTCGGGAAAGAGCGGACGCAATTCGTGGGGAATGTTGTGATCGAGGAGAATCTTCATGCCTGTATCTCCTCCTCGGTGACGAACGTCCCCCTGAGCGCGCGCATGAAGCCGTACACGAGGTCAGGATCGATGTCATACTGATCCAGAAATGCTTCGACCGTGTACCCCTCTTCGAGATAGTCAAAGAGGACATAGACGGGGATCCGCGTTTCCCGGAAGACCGGCGTCCCGCCCAGTTTCCGGGGATTGACTTCGATGTAGTCGTTAATCACGGCAGGAAGGAGCGAAATGTAGAACGCCGACGGATTGGCTCTCAGTGCGCAGGGCTCTTCTCTTTGACGGGTGGCATAAACACCGGGATTTCCCCCTCCGTTCCGCGGGGCAGGGGCTGAGCCGCTGTGGCGTCAACCGCGTCGGCCGAGGGTGCAAGCTTCTCATCACCGACCGGACGACCGAGGAGGACCGGCCGTGGGCCGTCGTGACGTTGCGAGAGGGGACTCAGTGCGACGAACTGGGGGATTCGCGACTAGGCGGTCTAGACATCTCTGATGCGCAGGGAGGATCCTTGCGTGGAGACCTTCACATTGGCCATGCCCTGGTCGTCCCGGTCCTTTCGCTCGGGCCCGCCAGTGTTTAGATTTCGGATGCACCGACGCACCTTCCGCCGACTGCTCCCTGCATACCCCCTGTGGCCGCATGCCCGACGAA
>PXSX01000159.1:838-4267 GCA_003022655.1 Bacteroidetes bacterium QH_1_64_81
CCCGGGGACAGGTCTGGAGGCGGTCCTCGCGTCGTTTGAGGATCCGGGCATCGAGGTAGAGCCTGAGCGCAGCGTGTTGCGCATCTACGAGGAGGAGGGCGACTGAGGCCCTGGGCCGATCCCGAGTGCGGGCGGCATGCCGAATCTCTCCGCGGCTCGGGGCGTTGGGCACATCGTGTCCGACGATACGCTTCCAACAGGTCCTGCCGGGGTGGCGGAAGTGGCAGACGCAACGGACTTAAAATCCGTTGGGGCCTGTGCCCCGTGTGGGTTCGAGTCCCACCCCCGGCACCACGGGTTCGGCGGCGGAGCGCGCAGCGGCCTAGAGGGGCGGGCCGGCGCCGCCGCGACGCGGGTCGTTTCTCGTCGTAACTCATCGGGAACCACTTGGCCCGCCTCCGTCCACGATGCGGGTCGGCCGTCCGCTCGGGGCCGTCGTCGCGCTCGTCGTCGCCGGGGCGCTGCCTCGGCTCTGATTCTCCATCTCAATGCGGCTCATGGCTCTTTCCTTGTGCCGCTGCGTGGCCCCATCTTCTGGCAGCAGTCGGCGGCCTTCGACAGCTAGACCGTTGTCGATCTCCTCGCGGGCAGACTGGCGGATCGGCGTGGGTGCTTGACTACGGGGGGATTGACTACGCGAAGGAGGCGCCAAGGAGGCCGCTTAGGACACACCGTCTGACGCCCCAAGCCGTTGTGCAGGAACTCGACGCGGGCGGACTGGAGGCACGGGTTTGCGAGAGGGGGCGTCTATACCTGCTCGCGGTGGTCGGTCGTCTCGAATAAGAGTCGACGAGCGCAACGAGCGGTGCGGTTGAAACCGCCGCCCTGAATGCTGTTCTTAGAAACGCGTCCAGTTTTTTGCGACCCCGCCTTCTCCATGCGCCGCACGCTCGCCGCCGCACTCTTGCTCCTCGTCGTTCCCGCGTTTGTATGGGCCCAGTCGCCCACCGTCGACCGCATCGATCCGCCGTTCTGGTGGGTCGGGATGGAGCGTCCGACGGTCGAGTTCCTGGTGCACGGCAAGGACATTGCGGAGACGCGCGTCCGACTCGCCAAGGATTCCGGGGTGACGCTCGACCGCGTGACGACGGTCGAAAATCCGAACTACGTCTTCGTGCGGCTTCGCATCGCCGACACGGCTGAGCCGGGCTCCGTCACGCTCCGCTTCCGCCACGACGATGGAACGATCACGCGCGACGTTGCACTCCGCGCGCGGCGAGAGCCGGGGACCTACGCTCGGGGCTTCTCCAGCGAGGACGTCATTTACCTCCTCATGCCGGACCGGTTCGCAAACGGCACCCCCGAGAACGACTCCATTTCGGGACTCATGGAGGGCGTCGACCGCTCCGATCCGAATGCCCGGCACGGGGGCGACTTTGCGGGCATCCGGGAGCACCTCGGCTACATCGACGACCTGGGCATGACGGCGATCTGGATGACGCCCATCTTCGAAAACGATATGCCGCCCGACTACGGCGCCTACCACGGCTACGCCGCCACCGACATGTACCAGGTGGACCCGCGCTTTGGGAGCAATGAGGAGTTTCGGACCCTCGTCGGCGCGGCCCACGACCGCGGCATGAACGTGATCATGGACATGATTCACAACCACGTGGGGCGACAGCACTGGTGGATGAAGGATCCGCCGACCTCCGACTGGTTTCACGACCGGGACAGATACGGACAGACCAGCTACCGGGGCTCTGCGGCGATGGATCCCTACGCCTCCCAGCATGACCGGAAGAAGCTCGTGAACGGCTGGTTCGTCCCCTCTATGCCGGATCTGAACCAGGACAACCAACTGCTGGCCACCTATCTTATCCAGAATACGCTCTGGTGGATTGAGTACAGCGGCATCGACGGCATCCGCATGGACACCTATCTCTATGCCGATCAGGCGTACATGTCGCGCTGGACCTCCCGGGTGCTGGAGGAATACCCCGACTTTAACATCGTCGGCGAGAGCTGGGTGAACACGGTGCCCCACGAGGCCTACTGGCAGGACGACTTTGCGGCGCACCCCAACGATTACGACTCGAACCTGCCCAGCGTCACCGACTTTCCGCTCCACTTCGCCATGCGGGAGGCATTCACGCAGGACTTTGGATGGACCTCGGGCCTGCGACGGCTCTACTACACGCTCGCCCAGGACCACGTCTATCCCGAGCCCAACAAGCTCGTCACCTTCCTCGACAACCACGACACGTCTCGTTTCTTTTCGGCCATCGGAGAGAACAAGGCCGAGTTCAAACTGGGCTACACGTTCCTGATGACGACGCGGGGCATTCCGCAGGTCTACTACGCCACGGAACTGATGCAGCCGATGCTAGACGTAGAGGGGGACGGCGCCAAGCGCCCCGACATGCCGGGCGGCTGGCCCTCCGACGAGCGCAGCGTCTTCACCGAAGAAGGCCGCACCGCCCAGGAGAAGGAAGCGCACGACTTCGTCACCAATCTTACGACGTGGCGTGAGGATACGGACGTGGTGCATGGCGGGGAGCTCACACACTACGTCCCGCGGGACAACACCTACGTCTATTTCCGCCACGACAGCGACGACACGGTAATGGTCGTTCTCAACAATGCCGAGGCGTCGCGCGACCTGGCCCTCGATCGCTTCGCGAAGCGCCTGCAGGGCGCCACGACGGGGCGCGACGTGATTGGCGGGCAGACATACGCGCTCCAGGATACGCTGACGGTCCCGGCGAAGACGCCGCTGGTGCTGGAGGTAGAGCGATAGTATCCATCGGGCGTGTCCCCCACCTTTCCTCTCAGAAGTGGACCTCGGCGGAGAACCCCCTTTGAGATCGAAAATCAGTGCTATGCGCCGACCGCGGAGCCCGCCCGGGCTTCCACCTGCGCCGGGGCTTTGGGAAGGGCCGGGCCGAGCACGCGGGCCCCGTCTTTGGTGATCAACACGTCGTCTTCGAGCCGGACGCCGCCAAGCCCGAGAAAGTCCTCGACCCGATCGTAGTTGATAAACGACGCGTGCCGCCGCTCGTCCCGCCAGCGCTCCACGAGCGGCGGGATGAAGTAGCAACCCGGCTCCACCGTCGCCACGAATCCCGGTTGCAGGGGGCGGGCGAGCCGCAAGGTGTGCAGGCCGAACTGCTCGGAGCGCGTCTGGTCGTCCGCGTAGCCTACGTAGTCTTCGCCGAGGCTCTCCATATCGTGCACGTCGAGCCCCATCATGTGGCCCAGCCCGTGGGGAAAGAACAGGGCGTGCGCCCCGGCGTCGACGGCCGCCTCGGGGTCGCCCTGCATGAGCCCGATCTCGATGAGATGCTCCGTCAGCGTGCGGGCCGCGAGCAGGTGAATCTCCTTGAAGGGAACGCCGGGAGCCAGCGCCTCGATCGCAGCGGACTGGGCCGCCAGGACGGCCTCGTAGACGGCCCGCTGCCGTGCCGAAAAGGCCCCGCCGACCGGGGT
>PXSX01000159.1:4325-5533 GCA_003022655.1 Bacteroidetes bacterium QH_1_64_81
GCGCTGGGCGTATTCGTGGAGACGGACAGTCCGCTCGACGGCCGTCTCGATTTGGTCGATCTCGGCCTCCGTCTTCACGGACCGCTGCCGGACGACGGCCCGGATCAGGGGCTCGGAGACGGAGACGTCGAGCTGCTCGGTGCGGATGCCGAGCAGGGATTCGAGTCGGAGGCGGTGTTCGGCCCGGTAGGGCGGAAGAAAGTGAAGGGCCCGTTCATCGCTGCGGGCGGTCGTGAGGACCTCCTCCAGCTCCGAAACCGGGGCGACCGACTCGATGCCCGCGGCGGCCGCCTCGTCGCGGAGGGAGGGCTGCTCGCCCGACCAAATGGCATCTTCCAAGCTTCCGTCCTCGCCGTAGAGGGTCGAGGTCCCCGCGTCGAGATCGATCAGGCCATACAGGTCGGGCCGGTCGAGGCCGAAGTAGTACAAAAATGTGCTGTCCTGGCGGAAGGGATGGGGATTGTCCGGGTAGTTTCTCGGAGACCGTTGATTGCCCAGCAACAGCACCAGCCCGGACTGGGGCCGCTCCTGATTGATGAGCGCGCGACGACGAGAGCGATACCTGGAAGCATCAAACATCGGGTGGGGAGAAGACGGGAGGGACTTTCGGGGAAATGTCGATGTGTGCGAGAGGGAAGGGTCCTGCAAAGCATGACTGCACTATGCAACTAAGCATCGTCCGGGTCTTCCGGAGACGGCGCCCCGTCCATCAGCAACTGAAGCAGGGCCCGGGCTTCCGACAGGTGGCGAATCTGACGAACGGTCTGATGGGTCGAGTATAGGCCGTACGCCGTCACCAGAAGCACGGGGATCCCCCAGAGCGCAATGGTCCCCCATGTGGACCCATTCACCAGCCAGAAGCCCACGAGTAGCCCGAAGTAAATGCCCGCGACGACCATGGAAAGCAGGGAGTAGCGCGCCTCGGACAGCCGCTGGTCCACGGCGCCGAGGACATCCTCGTACTGACGCTTCTCCAGGGACTCGAGGTCCACCACGCCGGACAGAGCTGCCCGGACCCCTTCGCTGCCATGGGGATCGAGTCGGCGGGCCAGCCGGGATTCTATGGCGTCGGTCTGTACGGCAGGCATGGGCAGAGGGCGCGGTGGAACAGAGGGCGAAAGGGAATGGCCCGTGTCAAGAGGTCCCAAACATCATCACCAGGGCTGGACGAATGCAAGAGATGGAGGGCCGCTCCCGTATCATTTCGC
>PXSX01000159.1:5680-10230 GCA_003022655.1 Bacteroidetes bacterium QH_1_64_81
ATGCCCCGCATCCTCGACCATGGATTCGACCGACGACTGGACGACGACCCACGACCTTGCGGTCGTCTACATCGCCATCGCCTATGGCACCGATCACGACCTCAGCGACGAAGAACTGAAGGTTCTCACGGAGGCTCTGCAGGCCTGGGAGGAGCGCGAAGCCCCCGCTGTTCGGGAGGTCATCGTGGAAGCGGCCACCGCCTTCGTCGAAGGGGACGCCGAGGCCGAGGTCCAGCGGGCCATGCGGGAGCTCCGGTCCGCACTTGCCCCTCAGGAACGGCGGGATACGGTGCGGTATCTCATCCGCATCGCCGAGGCCGACGGGGTATTGCTGGAACGAGAGCAAGGATTTATCCACAGCCTAGCGGAGGCCTGGTCGCTCAAAGAGCTCAGCGAAGAGCTTCTCGAAAACACCTCCGCAGTCGTGCAGCGGCGCGGTGAGGACTGGGGACTCATTCACGAATTGGCCTTCCTCTACATCCTCGTGGGGCACACTGCCGGCGAGGAGCTCTCCCCGGATACAATCGACGTGATGGCGGATCGGCTGCAGGAGTGGCAGCCCGAGCGCTCCGAAGAGCAGGTGCGAGAGGTGGTACGCCGTGCCCTGCAGGTCTATGCCGACGAGCCTGGGGAGGACCTCATTCACGACTCCGTCGAGGCCCTGAAACAAGCCCTGCCCAGCACGCAGCGATTGACGGTGCTCGACGATCTCTACACCGTGGCGCGGGCCGACGGCACCATCACGCGCGATGAACGGACTCTCATCCAGTCCCTGGCGAAGGCCTGGGACGTGAACGTGCGCCTGAACGGGCGCGGCGATTAATCGAGGAGAGGGACTCGTGAGCGACCGGAGAGGCGGCGGGATTCAAGCGGCTGCGTTGCTACTGTCAGGGCCAGTCGACGACTCGGGGTCGTGGGCCTCATCAGTGTGATTAGGAATGTTCTGGCCCCGGCCCTGCCAGTTGCCGTCTGAGGACGAGCCTCCGAAGATGCCGAACTGGACCTGCATGGTTCCCTGCTGCATCTTGCGCCGAAACCAGCGCATCACCAACCGCCGGAGGTAGGTGCGGGTGAAGGGAATGAGCCCGAGGAACCCGAGCACGTCCGTCAAGATGCCCGGCGTGATGAGCAAGGCGCCCGCAACGAGAATAATGACCCCGTCCGCGAGCTCAGTTCCCGGCAGATCCCCGGCCTGAAGGCGGCTGTTGAGATTTCGCCACGTTGAGAGCCCCTCCCGGCGGGTCAGGTGGCTACCGACGATGCCGGTGACGATAATGAGTCCGATGGTCGGCCAGAACCCGATGATTCGGTTCACCTGAATGAGGAGGGCCAGCTCCACCGCGGGTGTGAGCAGGAAGAGAAGAAGAAGGCGACCGATCATGGGACAGCCTGGGAGGGGGCGGTGAGGGAGTGACAGGTCGTCGACGGACCGTCGCAACTGCAGCAACGTCGAATCCGCCGATCCCTCTCCGGTTCCATTCAGCAAGGGAGCGTCCTGCGTGTGCGGGGGAAGCCCCCCAGCGCCCGCCTCACGTACCGTTGGGTTCGACGAAGTATTTCTCCTCGTGGATGGCGTCGTCCTCGAAGCCGGCCCGGCGGAGGATGCCCTGCGCATTCTCGATCATCTGCGGATGGCCGCAGGTGTAGGCAGCGGTGTCGCCCGGGTCGAAGGAGCTCGCGTCCAGGCACTTTCGCAACACGTCTTCCACCCGCCCCAGCTCTCCGTCCCAATCCGGATCCTCCCAGGGGCGGCTCACGGTCGGCACGTACTCGAACCAATCCACTTCGTCGGCAAGGGACGTAAGCTCGTCGAGATAGGTGCCCAGTTCCCACGACCGACTCGCGCCGTGCACGACCAGCATAGGCCGCGGTGCGTCGAGCGTATCGGCCCGCAGGGCCCGCAACTGATCGCGGACAATACTGACGTACGGACCCACACCGGTCACCGTGGCCACCATGAGGTGGTACCTGAACTCGGGGTCGAGGGTGAACCGGCCCACGATTTTGTCGCGCATCCAGAGTTCCGCACCCTGCTCCAGCGCCCACAGCTTCTCGGTCAGGACCCCTTCCTCGACCCGTTCGATGAAGAATTCGAGCTCTGTCTCGCCGGGGGGCGAGGCCACCGAGTAGGGGCGGAGGAGCGGGCGATCGTCATCGTCGTTCATCAGACCGAGCGTAGCGTACTGCCCGGGCGTGAAGTCGACGGGCTCATCGGCGCGAACGCGAAAGACGGCCAGTTCTTCAGAGAAATCAATCCGCTCCAGCAGGGTCAACCGGCTGTACTGCGAGGTGTCCATTCAACATGCATCGGCTTCGTGCAAAAGTTAAGCGCAGCGCCCTCCCGAAGGTCTCACAAGGAGTGAATACCCGGCTCTGCGTATGCGCTAGAGAGCCATAATTGCACGTAAATGAACCGTTGGTTTCCGATTGAGTTTTGCACGGACGAACATTCTGAGCCTCCGGCCGGAAAATTGCCGTTACTTGTCCGCGAGCAGCCGCTCAATGAGGTCGACCGACGACACGTCGTCCGCCTCGGCGTTAAAGCTGGGGACAATGCGGTGCCGGAGAACGGGGACAGCCATGCGTCGAATGTCGTCCTCCACAGGGGTCATGCGCCCGTTGAGAGCGGCGAGGGTCTTGGCCCCGAGCACGAGGTACTGCGACGCCCGGGGACCCGCCCCGTAGCTCAGGTAGTTGTCGATGAAGTCGGGGGCGGAGTCGGACTCCGGACGGGTTCGGGTCACCAGTTGCACCGCGTACTCGATGACGTTGTCGGCCACCGGGATCTGTTGCACGAAGTCCTGGTAGGTCTGCAGTTCCTCGACCGACATCACTGGGTTTACGTCGGCAAGCGGCCCGGCGGTGGTGCTCCGAACCACCTCGGCCTCCTCGTCGAAGGAGGGATAATCGAGCCACAGGTTTAGCATGAAGCGGTCGAGCTGCGCTTCCGGCAGAGGATAGGTGCCTTCCTGCTCGATCGGGTTTTGGGTCGCAAGGACGAAGAAGGGATCGTCGAGCGTGTGGGTCTCGCCTGCCGCGGTCACGTGCTGTTCCTGCATGGCCTCCAGGAGGGCGGCCTGCGTCTTTGGGGGCGTGCGGTTGATCTCGTCGGCCAGGATGATGTTGGCGAAGATGGGCCCGGCCGCAAACTCGAAGTGGCGATTGCCCTCCCGGGTCTCCTGGATAATTTCGGTTCCGGTGATGTCGCTGGGCATGAGGTCCGGGGTAAACTGGATGCGGCTGAACTCCAGGTCGAGCACCCCGGCCAGGGTCCGCACGAGCAGCGTCTTGGCGAGGCCGGGCACCCCAATCAAGAGGGTGTGGCCCCGGGCCATGAGGCAGACCACCACCATCTCGATGATGTCCTCCTGCCCGACGATGACCTTTCCAATTTCATCGCGAAGGCGGTCGTACGCCTCGCTGAGCTCATCGACGGTTTCAGGGTCCTGCGGCGGCGAAGACGGAGAAGAAGGCATAGGGGGGAAGAACGTCTCAGAAGCAAGGGCGGCCCGGAATGCAACTCAGAGACGGGCCGGAGGGTGGTAAGGAGCGGGCGCTCAGCGCTGCCGCATCGCCGTCAGTTCCGACTTGGAGATGCGGATGTCGACGTAGATTTCTTCCTTGAGCTGACTGGACCATTCGTCCATCTTCCGATTCCGCTTCTCGCGGAGGGCGAACTGCCGGATGCGCTCGTAGTCTTGCTTAAGGTTGGCGCGGTGGGCGGGCACGCGGCGTTCGAGCTGGACGATGTGGTAGGCCTCGTCCCCGTTCAGCAGCTGCACCTTGGTCGGCTGGCTGATGTCACCGGGCTCCAGCTTCTTGATGGTCCGTTTCCAGGAGGGACCAAGGCGGTCGAGCACCAGATCGCGCGTGCCCGACTGCGGATCGGTCACGCGGCCTCCATTCTCAGCCGTCCGGTCATCCTCCGAGTGGCGGCGAGCCATCAGTTCGAAGGGGACGTCCTCGTTATTGAGGAGCGTGTCGCGGACGGCACTGAGGTACTCCTTCACGCGGCTACCCGTGGACGACTCGGGCTTGATAAGGATGTGATTCAGGTCGACGGTGCTTCCGTCCTTCGAGGTGATGCGGAGAATGTGGTAACCGTTCTGGCTCTCGTTGTAAAAGGGCTGAGAGACGGTGCCCACGGGGGTGCGGGAGGCCACGGCGGCAAACTCAGGCACGAGGTCGTTCAGGTTGACGTTGGTGAGCGCACCGCCCGGCGTGCCGGCCGCACTGGGATCCGAGAACTGGCGGGCCATGGCTTCGAACGACGCGCCTCCGTTGACGATGGAGTCGCGGACGGAGGTGATGAGGGATTTGGCCTCCTGTCGGGCGTCCTCGGTGGGCGTCGGGTACCGGACGACGTGGGAGAGCCGGACGGTTTTCGGCAGACGGGGCAGAGAATCCTGAGGGATCTCTTCGAACCATCGTCGCACCTCACTGGGCGTGACGTTGATGTTTTGCATCCGCTTCCGCCTCAGCTGCTGCGCCAGGATTTGGCCCCGGAGATCCTCCCGGAACCGCTCCTTGATTTCGAGAATGCTTTTGCC
>PXSX01000159.1:10295-14706 GCA_003022655.1 Bacteroidetes bacterium QH_1_64_81
TCGAGGGCGTCCATCCACAGATCGTGGGAGTACGACTGGTTCTGCTGCCGGGTCTGTCGACGGACGAGCTGGTCGACCTCGGACTTCAGGATGAGGTTATCGCCGACGACGGCCGCGATGCGATCCACGACCTGAACGTTCTGGGCATGCGCCGGGGACGCGGCCAGGCCAGTCAGAAGCACAAGAATCCCGAGCAGCGAGCTCCCGAAAATGGAGGAGACGGAAAAGGAAGAAAAAAGACGGCGCATGCGGAAAAACACGTGTTCGAGAAACGATGAGCGAGCCTCGGTGCGGTGGGTTAGGGCATCTCGAGGGCACCGTCGGCCCGCGCTTTGCTGCGAAGGCGTTCAACCTCGTTGGCATACATCTGTTTCCGGGCGCGAATTCGGAGGCGGCGGCGGATTTCAGATTCGATCCACTGGAGCTTCGGGGTGGTTCCCTCAGCCACCCGCCGATCGAGCCGCAGTACGTGGTACCGGTCGTTGGCGTTCACGACCGGGGCGGTGTCCCCGACCTCGAGTTCACGGAGCTCCGCCTGAAGAGCCGGGATCTGGCTGCCCAACCGACTTTGGGGCAGGTAGCGCCGGGACCACTCGCGGGCCCGGGCCGTGTCCGCGGCGTGCTCCCGAACGAGTCGATTCCAGGCCGAGTCGGAAGAGGCTGAGAAGGTGCGCAGCTTCGCGCGGACCTCCTGCGCCGCCGCGCGGTCTTCTGTCGACAAGTAGCGGACGCTGACGTAGGGCTCACGGAGGGTCAGTTGGTCTTTGTGACGCTGGAAGTAGGTCTGCACCTCGTCGTCTGAGGGCGTCAGGCTGGCCTCTTCGTAGAGCTGGTTCTTCGCGGCCGCAACGAGGATGGAGCGCCGCTGTCGCTCCAGTTTGCGCTGCACCTCCTCCACCGACTCCAAGTTGAGCCGCTGGGCTTTCCGGTAGAGGAGCATGCGGGTCACCCACTGCTCGATGATCTGCTCTCGCGCCGCCGCCGAGTCGGACGCGGATCCTCCCATTCCGGCGAGCCGGCGGTCGAGGTCGTCCTGAGTCAGGTAGTGGTCGCCCACCCGAGCGACGTAGGAGGCGGGCGGCTCGTCCGACTGGCACCCGACCAGGCACGTCCCGAGAAGGAGGAGCCCCACGATGGACCCGAGACGTGGGCTTGCATTCTCGAAGGCAGAGATCATGGGGGCGCGCTACGAGGTAGACGACGGGTCGCTAAAGGGGGGACGAAGACGGTCCGGATAGGTTTGGGCGTCGTATCGATTCCGCAACTGCCGGATGACCGTCTGCTCGTACGTCTCCTGATAGTCCTGAACGACGCTGTTTCGGGCCTCTTCGAAGGTTTTGGGCCGCGGGGAGAGGCGCGTGTCGCGGATCATGAAGAGCCACTCGTCCTCCCGAGATGTTGGCCCGATCGCTTCCAGGTCGTCGGCGGAGCGGACCGGCTGGTAGACCTCGGCAGTTTGGTCGGTGACGTACACCGTGTCGGCCGAGACGAGCGAGTCCTCGACGGCGGCCGACAGGGGAGTCTGCAATGACCGGTCCCCGTCGTAGGCCGTCTTGTACGGCTGGAGCAAGGTGTCGGACGGGGCCCGGAATACAATCGTCCGGACGCGCTCCGGAAACCGGTACTGGTCTTGATTGCGCCGGTACGTGGCCCGCAGGCCCGCCGAGTCTTGCGTCGCGGCCGTCCAGACCGAATCCTGCATGTAGCGGAAGAGCAGGGCTCCCTCGCGGTATTTCTTCATTGCTTCGGCGAGCGACGGGTCCCGCTGCGCCCGACGGATGACGGCGTGCTGGATCGCCTTTTCATTCAGAAACGACTCGATGAGCGCCCCCACCGTCATCTGCGCCCCGCCGTCGGTCTGCGTCAGGTGACGCGCCATTTGCTGCAGGGTGTAGGTGGAGTCGCCGAGGGTCGCTACGTCTGGGGAGGCCTCCACGGAGTCGGTGAGGCTGAGGAGGGGGCGAGCCAGGGAGTCCGTGGAGGCAATACGGGCTGCATTGAGGAGACGGGTCGTATCCACCGTGACCCCTTCCTTCGCCCGCACGTCGCGGGCAAAATTGGCCTTGCGCCGCTCCGTGCGGGGCTGGTCCGACACGCGTTCTTTCAGGGAGTCGTACGCCTCCTCGAAGGATTGTCGCTGAGGGTCTGTGGGTTGACGTTGCCGAGGGTGCCCCCCTTCGAGGCCGACGGGCGATGCTGGGAGTGCTTCTTGGCCGCCGCCGCGAAGGCGACCTCGCCGTTCACGATCTCCGTCCGCAGGGAGTCGAGAAATTGGCGGGCCCCGCCGGACGTCCCCTCCGACCGACGCAGGATGTGGGAGAGACGGATGGGGGGCTCTGTGGGACGCCGGCCGTGCACCTTGAGGATGTGGTAGCCATACTTGGTCCGGAAGATATCGCTCGTCTCCCCGGGCTCGAGGGCGTACATCCGCTCCTCGAAGGGCTTGACAATCTGGCCGGCTCGGATGTACCCCAGGCGTCCCCGAAACCCCCGCTCTCCTTTCTTGCGGGCAGATGGGTCCTCGGAGTTGCGATAGGCGAGCTCGGCGAAGGGAATGCCCTGATCGAGCGAGTCTGCGACGGACTGAGCGGTGCGGTAGGCGGAGAGGGTATCCCGGTTCGACGTTCGAATCAGAATGTGACTGACGTCGACGGCCTCTTTCTGGCGCTCATACAGAGTGCGCGCGGCGGGCTCATACACCTCTTCCCGCAGGAGGGCCGGCCGGGCCAGCTTCTGCCGGTAGCTCTGGATGTCCTGCCGAATGCTCGGCAGGGTGTCGAGCCCCGCGTCGCGGGCCGCACGCACCTTTAGGCGGAAGTTCAGGTACTGATCGAGGAAGTCCCGGTATGCGCTGCGGGAGCTGTCGGCAGCGTTCTCCCGCCCCCCCGCCGACTCGGCAAACGCGGAGTCCAACTCGGCCTGGGTGATCGTCATGCCGGCGTACCGGGCAACGACCGTGTTCGCGGAAGACGACGTAGCTTCTGTCTCCGGATTGCCAGCCTGCTGGGGACCACTGCACCCGACGCAAAGCCCGGTGAGGAGAAGAGCGGCGATGGCAGTTCGTGGGGTGACCATGAAGCGAGGAGACTTGTTGAGGGAAACCGTCGGGCAGCCTTCGCCGCAGAGGGGGCAGGGTGTGTGCAGGCCGCCTTTTAACTACCGAACTGATCTCGCAGAATGCAACTCGCCGATGGGGATTGCACCGGGGTTTGATCTGCGGATGTGGGTCTTCAGTCCCTGAGTCGAGCGGTCCGTCACGCCGTGTCCTCACGGGCAAAACGACTGGGGAAGGACTGTTCCGGGCTTCGCAAAACCCCGGACAATTCGTTCTCGCGGGGGAACTGGGGGGAGGGTGCGTTCTACAAATCGTGGTTTTGAGACGAGCTCGCTCGACCCGAGCATGGCCTCGTTGTCTCGTCGGGCGGCGTCCTGCCGCTCTCTCCGATCTCCGATTCTGAACCTGATTTCTTCTCTGCGCAATGGCGTCCACCGCTCCAGTTCGCGTTCGTTTTGCCCCGAGTCCGACCGGCCGTCTCCACGTCGGCGGGCTTCGGACGGCCCTTTACAACTATCTCTTCGCCCGCAAGCACGAAGGCGACGTTGTGCTGCGGATTGAGGACACGGATCAGGCGCGCTCCGTCCGCGGCGCTGAGGACGACATTCGCGACGCCCTCTCGTGGGTGGGGCTCGATTACGATGAGGGCCCCGATCAGGGCGGCGAGTACGCCCCCTACCGCCAATCCGAGCGGACGGAGCACTACCGGGAATACGCGCAGACGTTGATCGAGGCCGGGCGCGCCTATTACGCCTTCGACACAGAGGGCGAGTTGGAAGAGATGCGCGAGGGCAACAGGGCCTACGACGGGTCGACGCGTCGGCAAATGCGCAATTCCCTCACCCTGTCCGACGCCGAGGTGGATCGTCTCGTGGATGCGGGAGATTACGTCGTTCGGCTGAAGGTGCCGCGGCAAGAGTCGGCGCGGTTCGACGACGTCGTTCGAGGGAGCGTGTCCTTCGATACCTCGGAGATCGACGACCAGGTGCTCCTCAAGTCCGATGGAATGCCCACCTACCACCTGGCCAACATCGTCGACGACCACCTGATGGACATCTCGCACGTCATTCGGGGGGAGGAGTGGCTGTCGTCGACCCCCAAGCACGTGCTCATGTACGATGCACTCGGTTGGGAACCGCCTACGTTTGCGCACCTGCCGCTCATCCTGAGTCCCGACAGTGATCGCGGAGGCAAGCTCTCAAAGCGGGACGCCAACGAGCTTGGCATCCCGGTGTACGTCACCGACTATCGCGAGGCGGGGTACGAGCCGGCGGCGCTTCTCAACTTCCTGGCCCTCCTGGGCTGGAGCCCCGGCACGGAGGAGGAGTTGTTCTCGCTTGATGAGATGGTCGACGC
>PXSX01000169.1:0-2264 GCA_003022655.1 Bacteroidetes bacterium QH_1_64_81
GCGGTTGATCTGGTCGATCGCTTCGGTCAGAGACTCATCCTCCTCTCTTCCCCGACCGAAAAGGCTTTCCTGGTGGGGACGGGCTGGGCGGATGTCATGTGTATAGACCGGAGAGTTCGGTAACACCCGTTCCGGGACATCGGTAACAGGTGAAAAGTCTATTGACGGGGGGCTTTTGACTCGATCACGCGAACGTTCTTATGGCAAAAGTAGACTTCCCATTCCAGCTGAGAAGCCTCTCGGGGCTCGTCGGGCTCTTTCCGGCGAAGCGCGACCGGGTGGCCCGCAAATGCCTCTCCGATGTAAAACTGGCTTCCCGCAAAGCGGATCTGGCCTCGCGTGCTCACGATTCGCGTTCGGTCGCTCGGCGGATAGCTGACCTCCGGAAGCTTCTCGGGGAAGGGACGGCCGCTGGGCTGGTAGTGACTAGCGGGCACCTCCATCTTCCCGGCCCGGCTGCGCGTTGCCGCATGGGGACGCTCCAGGTTGTAGACCTGGCGCCAGCTGTCGAAGTCCTCCTGGCACTCCGACAGCGACTCGTAGCTGCCCTGCTCCAGGACTTCTTCCTCAAGGCTGCGGTGGAAGCGAAGGCTGCGGTGGAAACGCTCGCACTTGCCTTGCGTCTCGGGGTGGTAGGGCCGACCGTGAATCACCGCAATCCCGAGACGGAAAAGCCACGCGTTGAGGTCGGTGTAGAGCGGCCGTCCGGCGTTCTCGGCAGCAGGCACGCCCCAGGGCAGGCCGTTGTCGCAGAGAATGCGCCTGGGCATCCCATAGCGCCGAAAGGCGGTCACAAGCCGCTTTTTGACCGTCTCGTGCTGCTCGTCGGCGCAGGCCTGAAGCCCAACCGCAAAGCGGGAGTGGTCGTCTACGATCGTAAGCGGGTGGCAGCGCTCTCCGTCAACGAGGGGAAAGTGGCCCTTGAAGTCCATTTGCCAAAGCTGGTTGGGCGCCTCTTTCTCGAAGTGCTCAAACGCCCTGTGGCGCTTTTGGTCCTCTGCCTCGTTGGGATCGAGAAGCCCGTTGCGCTTTATGATCGCCTGATTTATGATCGCCTGGCAGGTCGAGGCGGCCGGAACCGCCTCGGCCTCGAAGGGCCGCCCGTCGGTGTCGGCCTGCTTGCGGAGACGAGCTTGGATCTTGCGACCGCCCCATGCCGGATGCCGCTTGCGCACCTCGCAGACCGCCTCGGCGATCGGCTCGGGAGTCTTGTTCGGCGAGTGTTCCGGACGGCGCGACTGCTCTTCGAGCCCCTCGCGGCCCTTCTCGCGGTAGCGACCGAGCCACTTGTAGCCGGTTTTTCGGCTGATGTCGAACCGGCGGCAAAGGGCGCTCATGTTGGCCTCTTCTTGGTCGGCAAGCTTTGCGAATTCGAGTTTGAGGGACATCTTAGATCGGTTGTGCCAGGGCATGGGGACCTCCGTTTTTCTGAGGGAAAGCCCTCAGCTGGCAATGTGTTACCGATGTCCCGGAACACCTGTTAAGGATGTCCCCGGTCTATACAGTCATGATGCAGGCATACCCCTGCTTTTTTGTAGCCGGGGCCTTGCCGATAGATCGGTTCGAGAAGGCACCTGGATGCCCGCGCGAAGGCGGAGGCCCGGGCGGTATGCCCTGGAAGGCTCCCGGCCGCGCCATTCGAGTAGTGCGGCGGATCGCCGAACCGCTTCGTCGTAACACGACGAGTGCGGCAACGATCCGGTACGGCGGAGAGCCCTTGGGAAGAGGCCTAGGAGCCTGAACCGGTTGGGGAACGGGGATTTCGCGAGACTGAGGGGAAGGAGGCGTCCGACTGAGGAGGAAACTTTCGGGGGCCGTGTCGTATGTGTCCCTCCGGCCGGGTGCAACAACACGGGAGAAGGGGCCCAAGGGAGAGGCGCCGGCCTGTAGACATCTTCTCCACATGCTCGCTCGTAGAAAGAAGTACCACATCCCCGATCGCCCTGATGGATCCCGGAATTCGTCGGCGCCCGGCCCACGTCGCTGTTTTTCTGAATAAGCCCACATCCCCATGTCCGTAGCCAAGTCCCTCGAACTTCTCGCTGAAGGCGACACGCTGGAGGACGCCACCGAAGCCGCCGTCGAGGAGGCCTCCAAAACAATTGCCAACATTCAAAGCGTCTATGTCGACAACTACCGCGCCGTCGTCGAGGACGGACGCATTCAAGCCTACCGGGTCCACGCCAAGATCACCTTTGTTCTTCAGGACGAAGGAGTAGAATAGAAATGCCGATTAAGGATTGAACCGCCGAATCAGCCACAGG
>PXSX01000169.1:2323-6837 GCA_003022655.1 Bacteroidetes bacterium QH_1_64_81
CGCGAGCGCCTGCCGGAGATTCTCTTTCGATTCGACCCGCTCGCCGAAGCTTCGAGAGCGAACAAGCGTCTTTCGGTCCGGTCGAACCAGTTCCAAATCTAGGCAGGATCGTCCCCTCAGTTCCCAGGCGGTACGGAGTCCGACCACGGTCATCTCCGATCGGATCCACGGGTGGGGGAGGGACCGAAACTCCGCCGCGCTGGTCACGCCCTTCGCTTGGAGCTTCTCCTCGTAGGCGCTACCGATCCCCCAGATGTCCCCGACCGGCACGCAGCGCAGTAGCTTTTCTCGCCTTGGCTCCGGCGGGCAGACGTAGACGCCGTTCCCGATTCCTTCGCGCTTCCGGGCTTTCGCGTTTAGGTCAGCGACCTTCGCGAGCGTCTTCGCCCGTCCGATGCCGATGCGGACCGGCACGCCGACCTGCTGGAGAACCTTCCTTCGGATCGAATCCGCCAGGCGCTGGAGGTTTTGTCTCTTCAGATCGGGAAGGGTGGCAAACGCCTCGTCGATCGAGTAGCGCTCCAGCTCCAGGGCGTCCTCCTCCAGGATCGAGTGCACGCGGCGGGACATGTCGCCGTAGAGCGTGTAGTTGCTCGAGAGGACCTTTGTGCCGAGCTCTCCAAGCTCCTCCTTCCACTTGAACAGCGGCGCGCCCATCGGCACGCCTGCCTGCTTCAGCTCCTCGAAGCGGGCGATAATGCAGCCGTCGTTGTTCGACAGGACGGCCACCGGCACGTCCCGCAAGGCGGGATCGAAAACCCGCTCGCAGGAGACGTAGAAGTTCTCGCAGTCGACGAGGGCGAAGACGGGATCCATCGGGGACGGGTTCGCTTCGTAGGGGTCGCTGAGGCGACGCAGGAGGCGCCAAGAGTCACCATTCGTCAGGACACCTTGTGGATCACGTGGTGCACCACGCCCCACACGACCAGCTCCTGTCCATCCTGGATCGGGATGGGGTCGTACTCTTCCGCTTCGGGCATCAGGTACGGGTACCCCGACTGGACCTCGTATCGCTTCACGGTGAGCTCGCCGTCGAGAGCCGCGACCACGATCGAGCCATCCTCCGGCTCCACCGAGCGGTCCACGACCAAGATGTCCTCATCGTGGATGTCGGCGCCGGTCATCGAATCCCCGGCCACGCGGACGAAGAAGGTCGCCTCCTCCTTCCCGACCAGCTCCCGGCTGAGGTCGAGTGAGGCCTCCACGTGGTCGTCTGCGGGCGAGGGGAACCCGGCGGGCACCCTCGACTGAACGAGCGGGCGCGGTCGCTCTACGCCCTCACGGGCCCGTCGGACGGCGGTGGCGATGAGGCCACGGGGGGATGATTCGGAAGATGTCGTCTGTGGGCTTCCTGCGCTTCGGGTGCCGATCGGGTTCGCAGAACTGTGCGCAGGAACGCGTGTCTGGCTGGACGAATGACGCCATTTGAACGGACGGGCTGCTCAATCATCGCTCACGTTGAGCAATCATTTCGTCTGCCAAGAGCAAAAGTTGGGAGCGGGGTCATCCTGCCTCAAAAGACAAAAACCCACTCAGAGGCTGTCTGAGTGGGTTTCATGCTTCGTTTCAGATGGCGGTGGGGGAGGGATTCGAACCCCCGGGACCCGTGAGGGTCCTCCGGTTTTCGAGACCGGTGCATTCGACCAGGCTCTGCCACCCCACCGTCAAGTGGACCCGTAAGAAAAACCGACTACTGGCAACACACCTCGCCGACGGTGCGTTCCGGAGCGGCCCCGAGCAGGGCTCAAAAACGGCGTGAAGGAGGAGGGCGCTACAGTTCTTCCTCCACGAGCGACGGCACCGCCTCGAGCACCGCGTCGAGCTTCTCTGCGTCACGCCCCCCTGCCGAGGCGAGAGCCGGGCGGCCTCCGCCCCCACCGCCGAGACGTTCACCGAGCGTTCCCACCAGCGTACCGGCCTGGAGGTCGCGATCAGCAATCACGTCGTCGGCGACGGTGGCCACCACGTACGCCTTCTCCCCATTCTCCCCACGGCTGCCGAGCACCCCAACGGCACCCTCGCCCAGCTTGTCCCGAAACTGCTGACCCAGCTCCTGAAGATCGTCCATCCCGACAGTGGTCGGGACGTTCGCGCTGACGCGATCGAGGCGTCCGGTCACGACCGTCACACCGTCGACGGTCGTCGCATTCTCATCGATGAACGTATCGAGACGGTCCGCCAGTTGGTCGTGCCGGAGCCGGTCGACCTGCTCCTGAAGGCGGTCGCGCTCGTGCTGCAACTCCGCAATGGCAGCCGGCAGCGACGTGTGGAGCGACCGAAACTGCCGACGCGCCCGTGCCAACTCGTCGAGCTCAGCCTCCACGTGCTCCAGGGCCGCCTCGCCGGCCACCGCCTCCACCCGACGCACGCCGGAGGCCACCGATCCCTCGGACCGGAACCGAAACAGCCCAATCTCACCGGTGGCGTTGACGTGGGTGCCCCCGCATAGCTCCATCGAGAAATCAGGGTCGAACGTAATGACGCGCACTCGGTCGCCGTACTGCTCGTCGAAGAGCGCCGTGGCGCCGCGGTCCAGCGCCTCGTCGATCGGGATATCGCGCTCCTCTTGCTTCGGGATGTTTTGCTGAATGGCGGCGTTGACCTGGCGCTCGATGCGATGGAGCATCTCCTCGCCCACCGCCTCGAAGTGGCTGAAGTCGAACCGCAGCCGGTCGGGCGCCACCAAAGAGCCCTTCTGCTGCACGTGGTCGCCCAGGGTCTCGCGGAGGACCGCGTGCATCAGGTGCGTGGCCGTGTGGTGGGCTCGAATCTTCCGACGGCGATCCGTGTCGAGCCGAGCGTCCACGGGGCCATCGAGCGGGTCCGGAAGATGTTCGACGGTGTGGGCGATGCGCTCGCCCTCGTACTGCGTATCCAGCACCTGAACCTCGTCGGTCCCGATGCGGAGCGTGCCGGTATCGCCCACCTGCCCCCCGGCCTCGGCGTAGAACGGGGTCCGGCTGAGCTCCACTTCGTAGCGCTGACCATCGTCCGTCTCGACCATGCGGACCGCCCGGATCTCCGTGTCATGGACGGCCTCCTGATCGTACCCGACAAAGATGGAGGACGGCTCTCCCTCCACCACCGGTTGCCAGGCGTGCACATCGCTCTCGTCAACGGCAAAGTCTGTGGCCGCCCGGGCCCGCTGTTGCTGGCGCTCCATCAGTTCCTCGTAGCCCTCCATGTCCACCCTCAGGTCGCGTTCACGGGCCATGAGCCGCGTGAGGTCGATGGGAAAGCCGTACGTATCGTGCAGGAGGAAGGCCACCTCGCCGGGAAGCGCCCCGGTTCGCGCCGTGCGGGCGAACTGGCGGAGCATCCGACCCCGGTCCGACGTGTCGACGTAGGCCTTTTCTAGCAAGTCCATCGCACGTCGGTCTTGCTGGAGGTCCCCGAGCAGCCGGTCCGTCACCTCGCCGTCCTTCTCCTGAAAGCTCGTGACGTAGGGCGCCACGCGTTCGAAGAACTCGATGCCCGTGCCGAGCGTCTCCAGGAAGCTCTCCTCCTCCGACCGGATCGCCTGTTCGATAAACGACTGCTGCTCCGTCAGGCCATCGAACTGCCCGCCCATCTTCTCCACGAGGGGCTCCACCAGGCGATGCAGAAACGGCTCCTCGAGATCCAGGGTCTGGTAGCCATACCGGACGGCCCGACGCAGGATGCGGCGGATGACGTAACCGCGGCCTTCGTTGCTCGGCATCACGCCGTCGGAGATGGCGAAGGCGATGGCGCGGATGTGGTCCGCTACCACGCGGAGGGCGATGCGCACCTGTTCGTGCGCCTCGTCGTTCTCAATCCGAAGGTCCTCGTAGCCGCGCACCTCCTCCCGCGGAGAAAGATCGGCCATCGCCTGCAGGAGCGGCGCGAAGAGGTCTGTGTCGTAGGTCGACTCTTTGCCCTGCAGGACCGCGACTATGCGCTCGAAACCCATGCCGGTGTCCACATGCTGGTCCTCAAGCGGTTCCAGGCTGCCGTCCGACTGCGCGTTGTACTGGATGAAGACCAGGTTCCACAGCTCCATGACCTGCGGGTGGTCGGCGTTCACGAGGGCGCGGCCCGGCGTCTCCCGGCGCGCCTCCTCGGGACGGAGGTCCACGTGAAGTTCGGAGCAGGGGCCGCACGGCCCAGTGTCACCCATCATCCAGAAGTTCTCCTTCGAGGGCTCATAGAGCACGCGCCCTTCGGGGAGTGGGGTCTGCGACAGCCAAAGGTCGTACGCCTCCGCGTCGGCCTCCAGCCCGAAGTCCGGGTCCCCCTCGTGGACGGTGGCGTACAGCCGATCCGGCGCGAGCCCCCACTGATCCACCAGCAACTCCCACGCCCACTGGATGGCCTCGGCCTTGAAGTAGTCGCCGAAGCTCCAGTTGCCGAGCATCTCGAAGAAGGTGTGGTGGTAGGTGTCGTGCCCCACCTCCTCCAGGTCGTTGTGCTTGCCGGAAACCCGAAGGCACTTTTGGGTGTCCACCGCTCGGTCGTAGGGCCGCTGGCCGGTGCCCAGAAAAACATCCTTGAAC
>PXSX01000170.1 GCA_003022655.1 Bacteroidetes bacterium QH_1_64_81
TCCAACCTTCAACCGTCCAACTCGAATGCCGTCTTCCAAACCGGTCTCGAACTCGCGATGCAAGATGACCGAGATCGTGCTTCCCAATGACACGAACGGACTGGGCAACATGATGGGCGGACGGCTGCTGCACCTGATGGACAAGTGTGCGGCCATCTCGGCCCAGCGCCACGCCAACCGGGTGTGCGTGACCGCCGCCGTCGACAACGTCGAGTTTCAGTCGGCCATCGAAGAGGGCGAGGTGGTCGTCATCGAGAGCCACGTCAACCGGGCCTTCCGGACCTCGATGGAGGTGGAGCTGAACGTGTGGGCGGAAAATCCGCTTCAGGAAACGCGCCGCAAATGCAACCGCGCCTTCTATACGTATGTAGCGCTGGACGAAGGGGGCTCCACCGTTCCCGTGCCGGACGTGACCCCCCGGACGGAGCGTGAGCACGAGCAGTACGAGGCCGCCGCTAAGCGCCGGGACATCCGCCTCGTGCTTGCCGGGCGGAAGGGCCTTGAAGACGCGTCGAGCCTGAAGGAAGACATGCTGACGGCCCTACAACACTCGACGGATGCAGAAGCGTGACCGAAGTGGTCCGACTTGCCGAGAGCGAGCGCGGGGCCTGTTCTCGACGCTTCTTCCCGCCCTCCTGGTGGTCCTTGTAGGACTGCTCCGCCCCTCCCCCACCGTCGCCCAGCGACAGCCCGGCGCCGCGGGGATCGGCTTTCAGGTGGGTCGCCCCGGCGGCCTCGCCCTCAAGTTGTACCGCCCCAGCCCAATTGCCTACGACGCCGTCATCAGCACTGACGGCGACGACTACGTCGTCAGCCA
Source organism: Bacteroidetes bacterium QH_1_64_81 (assembly GCA_003022655.1). Next base: position 818 of record PXSX01000170.1, read on the forward strand.
CTATCATCGGCTGTGGGAGCGCCCGCTTCCGAACTCCCCGCTCCACTTGTATCTCGGCCCCGGGCTCATGGTGGGGGTTGGAGACCTCGCCCGCTCGCCCGATCTGCGTCTCGGCCTCAGTACGGAAGCTGGACTCAATTTTTACGCCGAACGGTTCGAGGTTTTCTTGCATGTGACCCCCACCCTCCGCTTTTTACCGAGTACCCGCGTGACGCTCGACGGAAACGTGGGCCTCCGCTATTACCTTCGTCGTCCCTGACCCTCGAGCAGGGAGAGCTTCACTCTGATCCACCCTCATGCTGTTTAACCGCGTTCTCATTACTGGGGCCAGCGGACTTCTCGGACAGTCCCTAGTCCGCCGCATGAGCCAGAATCGGGAGTATGACGTGCTGGCGACGGCCCGCGACGATTCCCCCCGCTTCGAGGCCGAATCGTGCGGCTACGCGCCGCTCGACGTGACCCAGCCCGACGAGGTGGAAGCCATCTTCCAGAACTTCACGCCCAGCGTCGTGATCAACTGCGCCGCGATGTCCGACGTGGCGGCGTGCGACGAGCACCGCAGCGAGGCGTGGGCGGTGAACGCCCGGGCCGTGAAGCGGCTTGCCAAGCACTGCCGGGACACCGGCGCCCGGCTCGTGCAGGTCTCCTCCGACTTCGTGTTCAATGGCAAGCGCGGCCCCTACGACGAGGACGCTCGGCCCGACCCCGTCAACTACTACGGGCGCACAAAGCTGGCGGGCGAGAACGCCGTCCGGGAGGCCGGGCGCTCGAACTGGGCCATCGTCCGCACCGTGCTGCTCTACGGCACAGGGCGGGACCTGAGCCGCTCGAACGTGGTGCTCTGGATGATTGACCAGCTGTCGAAGGGGGAGCCCCTTCACATCGTCGATGACCAGCATCGCACGCCCACGCACGTCGACGACCTGGCGATCGGAATCGAGTGTGTCGTGCACCACGAGGAAACGGGCATTTACCACCTCTCGGGGCCCGATCTCGTGTCGATCTACGAGCTGGCCGGCACCGTGGCGGAGGTGTTTGGGCTCGACGGGTCGCTCATCGAGCCCGTCTCAAGCGACTTCTTCGAGGACGACGTGGAGCGCCCCCCGCGCACCGGTTTCATTATCGACAAGGCGAAGACGAAGCTCGACTACGACCCGCGCTCCCTGGAAGAGGGGCTTCGCGACGTGCAGGCGTCCCTGCAAGGATTCTCCTCGTCCTGAGAGCGCACCCTCTTTCTCATCAAGGACCCACAGACGACGGATTCCCCCTCCACATGCTCGATCTCGACACCGTCCGCAACGACCCCCGTCGCGTCAAGGAGGCCATCCGCGCGAAAGGCACCGGCTCCCCCGCCCTCGTGGACACGCTCTTGGAGGTCGACGAAGAGCGACGGGCCGCCATCACGGAGCTGCAGGAGACGCAGTCCCGACAGAACGACCTTTCCCAGCAGATTGGCGCGCTGAAGCGCGAGGGGAAGGACGCGGAGGCGGAGGCAATCATCGAGAAGACGAGTCAGATGAAGGAGGACATTAAACGCCTCAAGGAGGCGGTCCAGGAGGCAGAGGCCGAGCAGGAGGAGCTGGTGCTGGAGCTCCCGAACATTCCGCACCCGAGCGTGCCGGTGGGGGAGGACGAGGACGACAACGAGGTGGCGGAGACGTTCGGGGAGCGACCGTCGTTCGACGTTGACGACTTCGACCCGGCCCCGCACTGGGAGCTCGCCGACCGGCACGGGCTGGTGGACCTGGAGCGAGGCGCGAAGGTGACCGGGAGTGGCTTCCCCTTCTACCTGGGAAAGGGTGCCCGGCTCCAGCGGGCCCTCCTCAACTTTTTCCTCGACCGGGCCCGCGAGCGCGGCTACACCGAAATGCAGGCGCCCCTCTTCGTCAATCCCGAGAGCGCGGAGGGCACCGGCCAGCTGCCGGACAAGGACGACCTGATGTACGAAATCCCGAAGGACGACTTCTACCCCATTCCCACGGCCGAGGTGCCCGTCACCAACTTCCACCGCGACGAAATCCTTTCGGCGGACGATCTTCCGCTCCAGTACTGCACCTACTCCCCCTGCTGGCGGCGCGAGGCGGGGAGCTACGGGGCCGACGTGCGCGGCCTGAATCGACTGCACCAGTTCGACAAGGTGGAGCTCGTGCGCATCGTCCATCCCGACGAGAGCTACCGGGCTCTCGATGAGCTTCTAGCGGACGCGGAGAGCGCCCTCGATGCCCTCGAGCTTCCGTACCGCCGCCTCCTCATGTGCACGGGCGACATGGGCTTCACGCAGGCGAAGGTGTACGACCTGGAGGTCTGGAGCGCGGCCCAGGAGCGCTGGCTCGAGGTCTCCTCGGTCTCGAACTTCGAGGCCTTCCAGGCCCGGCGCATGCAGATCCGGTACCGCCCAGAGCCGGAGGCCAAGCCCGAACTCGTCCACACGCTCAACGGAAGCGGCCTCGCCTTCCCCCGCATCCTTGCGGCCCTGCTCGAAAACAACCAGCAGCCCGACGGCTCGATCGAACTGCCGGAGGCCCTCCATTCGTACACCGGCTTCGTGCGGATCGAGGCGGAGGAGTAATTCGTGAGATGTGATTCGTGAGGCGTGACTGCTGTGATCTCCCCCTTCACACTTCACGCCCGCTCGCCCATTCCCCCCTACGCCTCCACCCGCTCCGGCTCGCCCTGCAAGAAGGCCTCGGCCCGGCGCACCATCTTCTCGCTCCCGATAAAGAGCGGCGTGCGCTGGTGAAGCTTTTCAGGCGACTTTTCCAGGATTCGGGTGTGTCCGTCCGAGGCGACCCCGCCGGCCTGCTCGACAATAAAGCCCATCGGGTTCGCCTCGTACATGAGGCGGAGCTTTCCGTTGGGACTGCCCTCGGTGGCGGGATACATGTAGATGCCGCCCTTCAGCAGGTTGCGGTGGAAGTCGGACACGAAGGAACCGATGTAACGCGTCTTGGCGGGCCGGTTCGTTTCGGGGTCCTGTTGCTGCAGCCAGTCCAGGTATTCTCGCAGGCCCTCCTCGAAGGAGTGGTAGTAGCCGCTGTTGATGGAGAAACGGCGGCCGCGGGTGGGGGTCTGAAGGTCCGGATGCGACAGGAGAAACTCTCCAATGGAAGGATCCAGCGTGAAGCCGTTTACCCCGTTTCCAGTGGTGTAGACAAGCATCGTCGACGAGCCGTAGACGATGTAGCCGGCCGCCACCTGCTCGGTCCCCGGCTGGAGCGCCGCCTCGGGATCCGGTTTTTCCTTGTCATAGCCCTCCGGCAGCCGGTAGATGCTGAAGATTGTTCCCACCGACACGTTCACGTCAATGTTCGACGACCCGTCGAGCGGATCTAGAAGCACGATGTACTTCCCATCCCCCTCCTCCGAAACGCTGCTCAGCGGAATGGCCTCGGCGTGTTCCTCGGAGCCGATGAGGCAGCACTCGCCGCCCCGACGCAGCGCCTGCACGAATTCACGGTGCGCGAGAGCGTCCATCTTTTGCTGCACCTCCCCCTGGACGTTGGTCTCGCCGGTGCTGCCGTAGATGTCGATGAGTCCGGCGCGGCGCATGTCGCGGTTCACGATCTTGGCCGCCAGGCCAATATCGCGCAGGAGGCGGGAGAAGGCGCCGGTCGAATGGGAAAAGAAATCCTGCCGTTCGAGGATGAACTGCTCGAGGGTTTTGAACGTGCCCAGCTCGGCGTCGGGCGAGCCTCATGGTGCGTGCCAGACTTGTGAGTGATAGGAGGACGGACCGAAGTGACCACACAACGTACAAGATTTTGGAAGCGGCTCCAAACGCGGAGGTCCGCGGTGAGCTGCTTCACGGGTGCACACCACGGGAACCACTCCAGACCCGCAAGACAATCATGACGATTTGGCGGGGTGATTCGCAAGGAGGGCCTCCAGGTCAAGATGGTCGGCAAGCCGGCGCGTGTTCGGGACATCGGGGTTCCCGGTCTCCAGGTCGGCCAGCATCCGATGAAGATCCTGCGGGGTGTCTACGTCGTACCACTGCGGGAGGACCGTAAGGTTTGCGTCCGTGCGTCCGGCCCGTGCCAGCGTGTCGGCAAAGACCTGCGAGTGGCTGTAGCTCATGTCGTCGAACAACTGCGGGTAGAAGGCGCTCATGCCCAGCAGGTAGAATCCGCCGTCCTCGGTCGGCCCCAGGCAGAGCGACCGCGGCGCCCGGAGGGCCCGGTCCGCCTGTCGAAGAAAGGAGCGCGGGAGCGTCGGGTGGTCGCT
>PXSX01000171.1 GCA_003022655.1 Bacteroidetes bacterium QH_1_64_81
GGCGGCCTTTGGCGATGACGGGGCCGGCGCTTCGGTCTTTTCGGACTGGTGGTCCTACAAGTTTGAGGTCTACTACTCCACCGCCTACAACGCCGCCATTCTCACCGAGAACGGCGTCAACACGTCGATCAACTCCGACATCCCCGGCGAGCAGCGCGATCTGTACCTCCAGGCCGCCAAGACGCAGCGATACGGCGACCTCTCCGATACGCAGGCCCTCAAGCTCATCACCATCAACCCGGCCCGCCAGCTCGGCATCGCCGACCGCGTCGGGTCCATTGAAGAAGGCAAGGACGCCGATCTCGCCATCTTCAGCGAGCATCCGCTCTCGGTCTACACCCGGCCGCAGCGGACGTACGTGGACGGCGTGATGCGCTTCGACCACGAACAAGACCCCGACGACATGCGCCTCCGCGTGGACCCCGAGGGCACCGTGGAGCTATCTCGGGATGGTTACGACCGCGACCGCCGGCGCAGTTGCCTCAAGGGCGTCACGTACCTGCGCGCCACCCGAAACGGCGTGATCCTCGAAAACGCGGGCCGGTAGTCCTGCCATCCCGTCCCGCTTTCCTGACCGCCTGTTGACCGACGCTTCTCCCCTATGCTTTTCCTCTGTTGCCCGCGGCACCGGAACGTGACCGCGACTCTGACGCTTTTCCTGAGCCTCCTTCTGGCCCTTCCCGCCCACGCCCAGAAGCAACCCGGCTACCAGGGCCCGTTTGCCCTGATGAACGCCCAGATCATCGTCGCCCCCGGCGACACCATTGACGGTGGCACCGTGGTGATCCAAGACGACTCGATCGCCGCCGTCGGCAAAGCCGTCTCAGCCCCCGACGACGTTCAGATCATCGACTGTGAGGGGCTTACGATCTATCCTGGCTTCATCGACAGCGGCACGCATCTTGGAATCGCGGAGGTCGGCTCACTGCCGGAGACGCGAACTCCACTCTCATCCCTGTGGCGCGCGTCCACGGCATCACCTCGGTCATCACGGAACCGGAGACCGGGATTCTGCCCGGCACCGCCACCCTCATCGGCCTCCACGGCTACACCCCCGAGCAGATGCACCTCGGCGACGTGACGCTTACGAAGCTCGACTTTCCCTCCGTGGGCCGACAGGGGCCGTCGGACGACCGCTCGCCCGAGACGATCAAGAAGGAAGCGAAGAAGGCGCTCAACAAGCTGAACGAACTGTGGGCCCAGGCCGAGCGCTACGCCCGGATCGACTCGGCGGTGGCGGTCCAACCCGAAGCGCGGCGTCCCCCGGAATTTGTGCCTGCGATGGAGGGCCTGATTCCGGTCATCCGCGGCGAGCAGCCGCTCATGATCTCGGCCAATGCGGCCGTTGACATCTCCCGGGCACTCGATTGGGCCGAGGAACGCGGCATGCTCGATCAGGTCATCCTGAGCGGCGTGATGGAGGGCTGGCGCGTGGCCGACGAGATTGCAGCGGCCGACGTGCCGGTGCTGGTCGGCTCCATCATGCAGCCGCCGAGCCGCGAGAGCGACCGCTACGACAAGGCCTACCGCACGCCCACCCTGCTGCACGAGGCGGGCGTCACAGTGGCGCTGCGCTCCGGCAAGACCGAGAACGTGCGCAACCTCGTCTTCCACGCCGGCTTCGCCGCCTCGCACGGCCTCGGCAAGACGGAGGCCCTCAGCGCCATCACGACCACTCCGGCCGAGATCTTCGGCGTCGAGGACCAGGTCGGGACCATCGAGGT
>PXSX01000172.1 GCA_003022655.1 Bacteroidetes bacterium QH_1_64_81
CATTTCTGCAGGACCCATTTCCACGCATGGAGTACCCGACATTTGCCGATGCCCGTCGTGCCCTCGACGCCGGAGAGACCAGCTGTGAAGCCCTGGTCTCTTCTTTTTTGACTCGCATCGACGAGCGCGACGATGAAATCAATGCGTTTACGACGGTCGACCGGGACGGTGCGCTCAACCACGCCCGCTACCTCGACAGCCAGCGCGAGCGAGGCAATCCGCGTCCCCTGGCGGGCCTCGTGCTGGCGGTCAAGGACAACATCTGCATCCGCGGCTACCCGGTGACGTGCGGGTCGAAGATGCTCGAAGACTTCTCGTCGCTCTACGATGCAACGGTCATCGATCGCCTGCGCGACGCCGGGGCCATCTTCATCGGCAAGACGAACTGCGACGAGTTCGCGATGGGCTCGTCGAACGAAACCTCCCACTTCGGCCCCGTGCGGAATCCGCACCACGCCGACTACGTGCCGGGCGGCTCCTCGGGCGGGTCGGCCGCGGCGGTGGCCGCTGGCATGTGCCACGCCGCCCTGGGCAGCGACACCGGCGGCTCGGTGCGCCAGCCCGCTGCCTTCTGCGGCACCGTGGGCCTCAAGCCCACCTACGGCCGCGTGAGCCGCTCCGGCCTCGTGGCGTTCGCCTCGTCGCTCGACGTCATTGGGCCGCTGGGGCGCAGCATGGAAGACGTAGCCGCGCTCCTGAACGTCATCGCGGGGGAAGATGAGCGCGATTCGACCAGCGCTCCGGTCGCCGTGCCCGATTACACCGACGCTCTCGGCGACGGGGTGGAGGGCCTCCGCCTCGGCCTCCCCGAAGAGTATTTCGCCGAGGGGCTCGACGACGACCTCCGCCGCATGGTGCACGAGCAGGTCCAGCAGCTCGAGGACGCCGGCGCGACCGTCGAGGAGGTCTCGCTGCCCCACACCGAATACGGCGTCGCCACCTACTACCTCATCGCCACGGCCGAGGCCTCCAGCAACCTGGCCCGCTACGACGGCATCCG
>PXSX01000173.1 GCA_003022655.1 Bacteroidetes bacterium QH_1_64_81
TCAGAACAGAATGGGCGTTGAGGCGGACGCGATTCTTCTCCCTCTCGCCTTTCTCTCGTTCGCCCCCACGCTCACTCCCACTCGATCGTGGCCGGGGGTTTTGAGCTCACGTCGTACACAGTGCGGTTGATGCCGGGGACCTCATTGACGATTCGGTTGGAGACGTGCCCGAGGAAGTCGTGCGGAAGGTGCGCCCAGTCGGCCGTCATGCCGTCCACACTGGTCACCGCGCGGAGGGCGCAGACGTTTTCGTAGGTCCGCTCGTCCCCCATCACGCCCACGCTCTGCACCGGGAGCAGGACGGCAAAGGCCTGCCATACCTCGTCGTAGAGGTCGTTGGCCCGGAGCTCGTCGATGAAGATAGCGTCGGCCTCACGGAGGAGGGCCAATCGCTCGCGCGTCACTGGGCCCAGGATGCGGATGGCGAGTCCGGGCCCGGGGAAGGGGTGCCGCTCCACGATGGGCTCCGGCACGTCGAGCAGGCGGCCGATCTCGCGCACCTCGTCTTTGAAGAGCTCCCGGAAGGGCTCGATGAGCTCGAAGTCAAGTTCCTCGGGCAGCCCGCCCACATTGTGGTGGGTCTTGATGGTGGCCGAGGGCCCCTTGAACGAGACGCTCTCGATGAGGTCGGGGTAGAGCGTGCCCTGCGCCAGGAACGTGGGGCGGTGCCCCAGGTCGGCGGCAATCGCCTCGGTCTGCTCCTCAAAGACCTCGATGAACGTGTTGCCCACGATGGTGCGCTTTTCCTCGGGATCGACCACCCCATCGAGCCGCTCCAGGAAGCGGTCCGTAGCGTCGGTGGTGCGCAGGTCCATCTCGAAGTGGCCACGGAAGGTGTCCTGCACCTGGTCCCACTCGCCCTTCCGTAGCAGGCCGTTATTGACGAAGATGCAGTGCAGCTGGTCGCTGAGGGCACGCTGCAGGAGGGCCGCTGCGACCGACGAGTCGACGCCGCCGGACAGGCCGAGGATGACGTGTCGGTCGCCCACCCGCTCGCGAATCTCGCGCACCTGCTCCTCGACGAACGAGGCAGGCGTCCAGTCGCCCCTGCAGCCGCAGATTTTGTACGCAAAGTTTTCCAGAATTTGCCGGCCAGAATCTGTGTGCACGACCTCCGGGTGAAACTGCACGCCGTAGTACGGCTCCTCTGTGTCCCGCACGGCGGCCACTGGGGCGTTGTCGGTCCGGGCGATGGCCTCGTAGCCGTCGGGCAGGGCCGTGAGGTGGTCGCTGTGGCTCATCCAGACGGTCGAGCCGCTGGGCACCTCCTCGAAGAGCTGCGACTTCTCCTCCCCATTCGGCGGCACCTGAATCTGCGCCCGCCCAAACTCGCGCCGCTCGGCCCGCTCCACCTCGCCCCCCAGCTGATGGGCCATCGCCTGGAGCCCGTAGCAAATGCCCAGGACAGGCACCGGGGAGCCATCGGGGCGTTCGAGGTCGAAAAGCGCAGGGTCGAGCTGGGGCCCTTCCTCGTCGTAGACCGAGCAGGGCCCGCCGGACAGAATGACGCCGCGGGGCTCCAGCGCGTCAATCTCTGCCGTGTCCACCGTACACGGATGGATCTCCGAATACACGCCCGTCTCGCGCACCCGGCGGGCAATGAGCTGGGTGTACTGGGAGCCGAAGTCCAGAATGACGATGTTTTCGTGCATCGGGGATATTGCGTATTTCGTATTGCGTGGGAAGTCAGCGGGTGTGCCCTACGCAATATGCATTACGCACTGCGCAGTACGCCCTACGCTACAGCGTTCGACCACGACGCGTCACCTCTCTCCTTTCGCCCCCTCACGTTATCTCCGCGTAGGCGTCCGCCTCCATCAGGTCGTCAATCTCGTCGGGATCCGCAATCTCGATCTCGATCATCCATCCCTCCCCGTACGGATCGTCGTTGACCGTCTCCGGCGCCAACTCGAGCTCATCGTTGAAGGCCGTAATGGTGCCGCTTACGGGCATGTATAGCTCCGAGACTGTCTTGACCGCCTCGATGGTGCCAAAGATTTCGTCCTGGCCGAGCTCGGTCCCCTCGGGCTCAATCTCGACGAACACAATGTCGCCCAGCTCGCTTTGCGCAAAATCGGTGATGCCCACGGTAGCCGTGCCGTTTTCAACACGCAGCCACTCGTGGTCGTCTGTGTAGTAGAGATTGTCCGGCGTGTCCATTCGTCGTGAGGTTGAATCGTTGGGAGTTCGTGCTCGGGTGAAGATACGGGACGCGACGGCGAATCAAAAGGGCGTGGTCATCGACGTATGTTACCCGTCAGGACGAGCGTCTGGGGCTACCGTCGCTCTCCCACGCCCCCTTCTCCAACGGGACTACGACCGGGCGGGAACGCCCTTTTCCTCCAGGGCCGCTACGACGGGCGGCGGTACGAACTTCGACACGTCCCCGTCCCACCGGTGTGCATCCCGGACCATCGACGAGCTGATGAGGGCGTACTCCTCGGAGGTCATAAAGAATACCGTTTCGAACTCCGGAGCCAGCTTCCGGTTTGCAAACGCCATCGCACTCCGTCCAGATCCTGGGTGCACTGACGCACGAGGTCCGTGCGCTCCTCGGTCGAGAAGAGGGTTTCTTTCTCCAGGTTCACCCCCACAGTCACCTCCACGCGGTCGAAGAGGCGAAGGGCCCGCTCCAGGACGTCCCGGTGTCCGAACGTGAAGGGGTCGAACGTGCCGGGGTACAGGGCAAAGTTCTTATCCATGAGAATGGGGCAGTCAGGACCGGGGGACGCATCGGGCAGTCAGGACTCTTCCGTCGTCGAAATGCCCTCGCCTGCAGTGTCCTCGGTCACGGTCTCGTCGCTGACCCCGTCCTCCTCCGGCGGCAGCGGGGGCCGAAACAGACTCACGATGGTGCGCCCGTAGGACCGGCTCGTCATCAGATGCGGGTGCTCGTCGAACCAGTCGTGAGAGCTGTGTTCGAGCGTGAAGACGCCGTCGGTCTGGAGGTGTGGGAGGGCCAGGTCGGGCATGTCCTGCATGGCCTCCAGCTCGTAGGGAGGGTCCGCCGTGATGAGATCGAGCTCCGGCCCGCCGTAAGATCGCAGGTACTCCACGGCGTCACCCTGAATAAAGATGCACTTGTCCTCGACGCCGAGCTTCTCGGCGTTCTCCCGCGCGTAGTCGAGCACCTCGCGCTTCTGCTCTACAAACGTCACGAGGGCTGCTCCCCGGCTGATGGCTTCGAGTCCGAGGGCGCCGGTTCCAGCAAAGAGGTCGAGTACCTCGGCCCCTTCGAGGTAGATGCGGGCGTCGATGAGTCCAAACAGCGCCTCTCGGGTGCGGGCCGTCGACGGACGGGTTTGGTGGCCCGACGGGGTTTTGAGGCCGTGGCCCCCGAACCGGCCGGCGATAAGTTTCATGGAAGACGGGAATCGAATCGTGAGAATATTCTGAGAGCCCCCTCGCAGACGCCCGGCGTATGGTAAACGGCGCTCGACGGAGAGATCCGCAGACCGTCTCGGCCTCCTACACTGCCGGAATACTTCTCTGCTCAGGACCCAGCTTGGGCGAGCTCAGGCAGACTGGATCCCCAGTGCTCCTCCGATACAGGGCGCGTATGCGCCAGGGGCCTCGTCTCGCGGGCGCTCCGACGCCCAACGGAGGAGCCCAAACGGATCGAGCGAAACAGGCGAACAGTCAAAGACGGTCTCAAACGGCCCGGTAGTGGCCGAATCGGCGCCGGGGCCGTAGACGAAGAGTCCGCGAACCTCATTCACCGGAACCCCAATTCGGTTGAGAAGCCCAACCGCGTAGTAGGCCTGGTTCTTGGGACGTCGCGCTTCTCGCACGGCGTGCGCGTGGAACCACGTCCCCTCGTGGGTGAGGGCATACTCGGTGTACGTTGGATAGTGCCCGATTGCCAACCCATAGCCCTCCTCATTCTCAGCGGGGAGGAGCTCCTCGGTGTCGGCGCGTCCCATCAGCGAGGCAACGGCCTCCGTGCTCACCATCTGGACGAGATCCTGCACGGGAAGGGCGGGCCGAAGGGTGTCCAGGAGATCCTCAACAGCCTGCGGCACGGCCAACACGTGGACCCACTCGACGGTCTCCCCTCTCGTCTCGACGGTACGGACCGACCGGGACGTGGTGTGAAGGGCATTGGGGGACCGGGTGTTCGTCACCAGTGCCGCCTGATACGCGACGCGCTGTCCGCGCTCCTGTTCGGAAAGCCCGGTCGGGATCGGCACAAAGAAACTATAGACCTCCAGCGGATGGATGATCAGGGCAGTGGCCAAGGCCTCAGTGCCCTCAAGGGCGTCTTGGGCGAAGGCGCCGACCCGGTCGAGAGCGTCCGGGGCTCCGTCCGCGTCCCAGAGGACTCCACTTCCGTTCAGGTCGACGGTCTTGGAGTCGAGACGCCGGAGCTGTAGGGCCGAGTCCTCCCGTCCGATTTCGGCGCACCGAATCGTCGGTCCTTGAATGTGGATCGCAGCCGAAATCGACTGTGTCATAATGATTGTCCGTTACGTCCGATTCTCTTTTGGACGGGGACTGCTTCGGGAAGCAACTCCACCGCGCTTACTCCCAGCTGGCAGCATCCGCCTGCGTCGGGTCCCCCGACAGAGTTCCGATTTTGTCGTCGGTATCCGGATCCTCAAGGAGGTACGTCTCAACCCGGCCCGTATCGTTGACGGTGTACTGGAACCGGTTTCCTGTACGTGGGGAATACAGCAGAGAGTCGAGATTGATCGGGCCTTCGAACACGCTGTCCTGTCGGGTAGAAAGAATGGAGTCGTTGCGCACGTGCTGCAGAAGCAGGTTCAGCGAATCCGGGTACGACGCACTATCCCGCTCGTAGTCGACTAGGGCCGTCCGAATGTTTGTCATCCGAGCCCGTGTCTCTTCAGTAATGCGCTGCTGGCGCTCGATGCGGTCGTAGGGCTCAGTAATCGACTGATACAGGAAGTATGCGAGGACGACAATTGCGATGCCCAGGACGATTTGAACGCCCGTCTGTATCGTTCCACTGCTCGTTGCCATGAGAGCCGTTCGTGTTGACGAGAAAATGACCGGAAAAGTGACAAGTGCCCCGAAAATAGGAGGCTCCTTTGCGAAATGCAATTCTCCTCTTTCCCTGCCATCGCACCGTGGCGCCGGCTGCATGATTCTGCCGTCATTCAGGGCGGAGTGTTGGGGCAGCCCGTTCCCTCCTGTTCTCCTCCGCGTTTTCGGCCCAGTCCGACCCTCAGGGGCGGCGGAGCCGGGGACGGCTCCGGCAGGGTTTTTACATGCGAATGCCATGTTCTCTCCTCAGCCGAAAACAAAGTAGGTCCACCCGTGTTGGATTCGACCGTTTTGCGTTCCCACCGGCCAACCGGTTCACCCACCCTGTGATTAATCTTCTCATCAACGTCGATCACGTTGGCACCCTCCGCAACGCCCGCGAGGAGACGTTCCCCGACCCCGTCCACGCCGCTGCCCGCTGCGAGCAGGCGGGCGCCGACGGCATTGTCTTTCACCTGCGGGAGGACCGCCGCCACATCACCGAGCGCGACGTGCGGCTCCTGTCCGAGACCGTGCAGGGCAAGCTCGACTTTGAGCTCTCGACGGAGGCCGAGGTCGTCTCCATCTGCTGCGACGTGACGCCGGATCTGGCGACGCTGGTGCCGGAGCGGCGGGAGGAGGTCACTACGGAGGGCGGGCTCGACGTGGCGGCGAATCGTCAGCGCCTCAACACCGTGACGGACCGGCTCTACGGCGCCGGGGTGGACCAGGTGAGCTTCTTCGTCGACCCGGTCCCGGCGCACATTGAAGCCGCTGCCGAGCTCGGGGCCAACTGCGTCGAGCTTCACACCGGCGACTTTGCCGAGGCCCCGACGGAGGCGGCCCGCCGCGAGGAGGCCGAGCGACTCGCCACCGGGGCCGAGGCCGCCCACGAGGCCGGGCTCCGCGTGCACGCCGGACACGGGCTTGATTATCGCAATTTTCCGCTCTTCCGCGACGTGGTCCCGCACGTCGCTGAGGTCTCCATCGGATTCGCAGTGATGGCTCGCGCCATCCTGGTGGGGATGGATCGGGCCGTCCGCGACATGCGTGCAACTGTGAAGGGTTTGCAGTCGTAGAGGGGCATTGGCCATGCGTTCTTTTCTTCCCATCTTTTCGTCTCCATGGAGAACTCCGATCCTTTCTTCGAGGACATCTCCGACGACCACACCAGTGGTTACGTGGCTATCGTGGGCAAGCCCAACGTGGGCAAAAGCACGTTGATGAACGCGCTGCTCGGGGAGAAGCTGTCGATTGTCACCAGAAAGCCGCAGACCACTCGTCATCGCATCCTCGGGATCCACTCGGGCCCCGACCACCAGGTCATCTTCCTCGACACCCCGGGCATCATCGAGCCCCGGTACGCGCTGCACGAGTCCATGATGGGACAGGTGCAGGGCGCCATCCGGGACGCCGATCTGCTGCTCTTCCTCCACGAGGCGACGCAGGAGGAGCCGGACACGCAGAGCCTCGAGAAGATCGGCGATACTCCGGCGTTCCTGGTGCTCACGAAGATGGACCTGATTCCGCGGGAGGAGGTGCTTCCGCTCGTCGAGTCCTACGAAGAGCTCCGGGCCTTCGACGAGGTGGTGCCCACCTCGGCGAAGGACGGCCGCAACATCCAGAAGCTCCTGCACCTTGTCCTCGATACGCTTCCGGAGGGCCCACCCTTCTATCCAAAAGAGATGATCAGCGAGCATCCGGAGCGCTTCTTCGTGGCAGAGATGATCCGGGAAAAGGTGTATCAGCACTACCACCAGGAAATTCCCTACTCCGTGCAGGTCAACATCGTCGCCTACGAGGAGCGGGGTGAGGGGGAAAAAGACTACATCGACGCGGAGATCGTCGTCATGGAGGAGTCGCACAAGGGCATCCTCATCGGCGAAGGCGGCAAGGCCCTCAAGAAAGTGGGCATGACGGCCCGGGAGGACATTGAGGCGTTTGTCGACAGCCCCGTCTACCTGAACCTGCACGTAAAGGTGCAGGAGAACTGGCGCGACCGGAAAAACATCCTCCGCTCCTACGGCTATCGGTCGTAGCCGCCCGTCTCAGCCAAGCTGGATGGTCAATCCCTTTTCGACGGCCCGAACGTGCGCCGACGGGACGGCGGTGTGGGGAAGTGAGTGCTGTTGCAATTCTCGACGCCGTCGATAGTCTTTGCGTAGGTTCGTGAAGGCGTCCGCACGCGCCTCCGGAGAATCGTTGGGGGTCGCCCGGAGCGCCGCATCGTCGGCCCGGAGGTCATAGGCCTGTCGGGCAAGGTGGTTGAGCCACTCCGTCATCGACAACCGTGGATCGGGGGGCGCACACTGCAGCTCGTCCTTCGGCGTCGGTCGGAGGGCCGCCGTCCCGCCCCAGGTGGGCTCCACGCCCAGCTGCTCACACAGCGCGTCGTAGAGCATTTTCGTGCCCCG
>PXSX01000174.1:0-12840 GCA_003022655.1 Bacteroidetes bacterium QH_1_64_81
CGCGGAGGAGACGGTGCAGACCAGCGTAGAGGAGCCCTCCAAGCACAGCAGCCCCTCCGAGAATGAGCAGCACTTCAAGTCCAGCGCGGCCCGTCGAGAGCAGCGAATCAGCGGTGAGGTCCTGCATACCGGAATGAATGGTGGGTGCAAGTACGCGTGACGGACCCTCCTACTCGGTCAGCTCCGCGGCCTCGTCGAACTTGACCCCTACGAGCGTCGAGACGCCCTGCTCCTCCATCGTGACCCCGTACATGCGGTCCGAGAGGTCCATCGTGCGCTGGTTGTGGGTGACGAGGATGAACTGCGTGTCGGCCTCGAAGCGGCGGACGAGGTTCATGAACCGCTCCACGTTGGCGTCGTCGAGGGGGGCGTCCACCTCGTCGAGCACGCAGAAGGGACTGGGCTTGACCAGGTAGATGGCGAAGAGGAGCGCCGTGGCCGTGAGGGCCTTCTCGCCGCTGGAGAGCTGATCGAGGGTCACGGGCCGCTTGCCGCGCGGCTTGGCGATGATTTCGATGGCCGAGTCGATGGGGTCGTCCGGCTCCTCGAGCTGAAGCTCCGCCGAGGCCCCTTCGCCGAAGAGTTCGGTGAAGATGTCGCCGAAGCTCCCCTTGATCTCGTCGAAGGTTTCCATGAACTGCCGGGAGGCCTTCGCGTTGATCTCCTGGATGGTGTCGAGGAGCGTGTCCTCGGCCTCCTCCAGGTCGGCCTTCTGCTCCCGAAGGAAATCGAGCCGCTCTTTCTGCTCCTCGTACTCGTCGAGCGCGAGGGGATTGACGTCGCCGAGCGCGTTGATGGTGCCCCGCAGGCTCTTCACCTCGGACTGCACCTCGGACTCGTCGAAATCGTCGGGCACGGAGACGGGATTCTCTGCAAGGTCCCGGTCGAAGTCCGCCGCCATGCTGTCGAGGAGGTCCCCGATGCGGGTCTCCACCTCTGCAAGCGCGACGGACGCCTCGCTTTTCTGTTCGAGGGCCTCCTCCCGGTCTCGCCGGATCGTGCGGAGGCGCGCCTCCTCGTCGTCGATCTCGGACTTCGTGTCCTGCAGGGCCGCCTCCGCCTCCTCCACGGTCCGGTCGAGCGTCTCGCGCTCGTCGCGGAGCGTCTCGATCTGCTCGTCGAGCTCGGTCTGCATGTCGAGGGCCTCCTCAATGTCCGATTCGAGCTCCTCGATCTTGGCCGTCCGCTCCCCGGTCCGGCGATCGATTTCGTCGATCTGCTTTCGGGCGCGGTCGAGGTCCTGCTCCAGATTGTCGACGCGGTTGCGGGCCTCCACGGCCGCCACCTGCGCGTCGCTGAAGGTGTCGACGGCGTCCCGCTCGCGCTCCTCGGCCGCCGCGAGGGCCTCCTCCGCCTCGGCGCGCTGCTCGCGGAGGTCCGCCATCGTCGCCTTGGCCGCCTGGGCCGCCTCCCGGAGCGCATTGGCGCGCTCCTCGTAATCGGCGAGCTCATCCTCGATCTCGTCGAGGCGCTCCCGGAGCTCCGTGCGTCGCTCGTCGAGCGATTCGCGATCGTAGCGGAGCCGTTCCAGTTGCTGCTCGGCGTCGGAGAAGGCCGACTCCGCCTCGTCCACCGCCGTCTCGTAGGACGCGAGGTCGATCTTTTCGAGTGCCCTCCGGGCCTCTGCCACGGCATCCTCCTGCTCCTCGCAGGCCGCCTCCAGCTCGGCCCGCTGCTCGCGCGCCCGCTTCAGCTGCTCGCGGCGGCCGAAGCGGCCAGCGGCGGGGGACACGTCGCTCTGCCGGCTCCCGCCCCGAAGTACCCCTCGGGCATCGACCCACTCGCCGGTGCGGGCGAAGACGCGAATTGATCCAGTTCGCTTCCGGGTCGACTCTGCAAGTTCTTCGGCCTCGTTGAGCGTGTCAACGAGGTAGCAGTCGTGCAGCAGCAGGTCGGCCAGCGGATCGTAGTCGGTGTCCACCGTGCGCACCGTGCTTCGGAGGGGAACGGAGCCGTCGGGCGCCGGGAGGCGCTGCACGTCGTCGGGGAGGCGGTCGAGGACAATGAAGGAGGTTTGGCCCTTTTCCGCGTCGCGCAGGCGGGCGATGGCGGCCTGCGCCTCTCGGTCGGTCGGCACCACGATGCACGACGCGAGGTCGCCCAGAGCCGCGTCGAGCGCCATGCGCACGTCGTCGTCACAGCTCAGCACGTCGGCCACAGTGCGGAGGTCGCCGAGGGGACCCTCCTCGGCCAAAAACTGCACGGCGTCCGAGAACTCGTCGTAGCTCGCCACGAGCCCCTCCAGAAGATCCACCTCGGCCTCGGCTGCGTCGCGCCGGCGTTCCAGCTCTCGCAGCTCCTGTAGCGCGGCATTCAACGCCTCCTTCCGTTCGGCCCGTTCGGCCTCGGCCTCGTCGAGCGCCGACCGGGCCTCGTCGAGCGTCTCTGCGGCGGCCTCCCGTTCGGCCTCGGCCTCATCGATGCGGTCGTCGAGCGTCCGGGCCGTCTCCGCCAGGTCGTCGAGCTGATTTTGGGCGCGGGCCTTCTCCTCCTCCAGAAGCTCCTGCCGGTTTGTGAGGCGGTCGAGCCTGCGGACGCGCTCGGCGTGGTCGTCCTCGGCCGCCTCGGCGTCCTCGCGGAGCCGGCGGACCTTCTCGCGCAGCTCGTTCGCGTCACCCTTCGCGTCGTTGCGCTCCTCGCGGGCGTCTTCAAGCGCAGCCTCTGCCTCGTCGAGCGCGGGGCGCGCCTGCTCCAGGGCCCCCTCCAGGCGCTGCCCCTCGTCGGTTAAGGCCGTTCGCCGCTCGCGGGCCTCCCGTTGGGCGTCCTCCGCCTCCTCGCGGTCAGTGCGGGCGCGGGTCAGGCGCTCGCGCTGCAGCCGCTGCTCTGCCTCCAACTCCCGCACCCGGGCCCGATGCTCCTGCAGGGCCTCGCGGCGCTCCTGGAGGGTGGCCTCTTGCGCCTCGAACGTCTCGCGCAGCTCTTCGAGCCGACGCTCCGCCGCCCGCTCGTCCTCGGCCAGCGATGCGGCCCGCTCGCCGTGCTCCTTCTCCTGAGCCTGCAGCTCGTTCTTCCGCTCCCCGAGCCGGTTGTGCTCCACCTGCGCGAGCAGCAGCTCCAAGCGGCGCAGTTGCTCCTCCGCCTCTCGATACCGCTGGGCCTTCTCGGCCTGCCGCTCCAGGCGCTCCACCTGCGTGCTCACCTCGTCGGTCAGGTCGCGGATGCGCTCCAGGTCGGACTGCGTATTGTCGAGCTTGCGGAGGGCTTGACGCCGGCGCATCTTGTAGCGCGTAATGCCGGCCGCCTCCTCGAACATGCGGCGGCGGTCCTCGGTGGAGCCGGACACGAGCTCGTCGACCATCTTCAACTCAATCACCGAGTAGGCGTCGGCCGCCATCCCCGTGTCCATGAACAGGTCGGTGATGTCCTTGAGGCGGCACGTGGTCCCGTTCATGAGATACTCGGAGGTGCCGTCCCGGAACAGCCGCCGCCCGATGCGCACCTCGGAGTATTCCGTGGGCAGCATCCCGTCGGTGTTTTCGATGGTGAGCTCCACCTCGGCCATCCCGAGCGGGCGCCGGTCGGCCGTGCCGTTGAAGATGAGGTTCTCCATCTTCTCGGACCGGAGCACCGTGGGCCGCTGCTCGCCGATGACCCACCGAATGGCATCGACGATGTTCGACTTGCCGCATCCGTTGGGGCCGACGATGGTCGTCACGCCGGGATCGAAGGTGAGCGTGGTGGAATCGGCAAAGCTCTTGAAGCCCTGCAGTTCGAGTTTGCTGAGGTACATAGAGGACGCATCGTCAAGAGCAGAAGTACGACGCCGCCGGGTGGACAGGTCGAGCGAAAAATATACGCGATACGAACGACGCAATACGCCCCTCCCTGACAGGGCGCGTCCCCCGGCCTGAATCCAGCCCCGGGAGCGGTTGCAGGGGGAGACTGGTTCAACTAAAGAGGTGAACTGCCGTTTTGCAAACGCGACGGACCGGCCGCAAATCCCGGCCCACGCCCTTCTCGGACGGAACGGACGTCCAAACGCGTCGAGCTTCTGTTATTGATTCGACTAAAACCCGTCGCTGCGCCGCATCGATCCGAGCGCCTCGACAAAGAGCCGTGCTCAAGAATGCGCCTCTTCCCAAGTCAAATCCAGCTTCAGCGTAGTCTCCCCATCCTCAAGATGAACGACCGTCGGCAGGGTGCGACCGCGGCGTTTATCGGCAAGTCGCTCGGGATCAAGAATCACCTGACCGACGACCTCTTCCCCGGTCAGGTCCACGTCCAGGAGCCTTACGATGTGCCGCCCCGACGCCTCGGCGGAACACCCGCCGCCCAGTGCCACCGGGAGGTCCCGTGGGCCTACATCGCCGGCCACCTCACTGGCACGGAGAAGCTCCCCGTCCGGGTCGTAGACCTCGTAGTAGAGATCCGGCCCCGAGACAGACCCCTTCTCGGTCCAACATGCGGAGTCAGAGACAAGATTCTGGAATTTGCCAGTTGACTTCGAGCACAGGGGCAGATAGGTTCAGGTCTCCTCTGTACAGCAGTTCTTTTGATCGCTGCCTCCGGCCTCCTCGATTCGGGCCTTGCCCGTGCCCAGTCGGAGCCGTCGGAAGAGAAAGCGGACTCGACGCACGGCTTTCAGTACGAGCTGTCGGGCCGGTTCTCCGGCACGCAGGCCGCCTACAGGGCGTGGCAGGAAGGGGGACTCAGCACCCTTTCGTTTACCTCGACCGTGGACGGTGCGGCTGAGCGCGAGAAAGATCGGTGGTGGCAGCGCCACGAGCTTCGCCTGTCCTTCGGCCTGATTACCAGTGAGGCCGACGAGGCGGACGAGCCGATCCGGAAGACCGAAGATCAGATCCAGGCAAAGTCGAGATCTCGCTACACCGGCACCGGGTTCTTCCGCCACTTCAAACCGACCCTTTCCGCTCGCTTCCGCACCCAGTTCGCCAACGGCTTCGACTACTCGGAGAACCCCTATCCGACGAGCCATCCTTTCGCCGACAGAGAGGCGCCAGTCATAACCTCCGCCTTCTTCGCCCCCGCCGTTTTCGTCGAGACGATGGGCCTCACCTACGCCCCGAAGGACTGGTACTCGCTCAGCCTGGGCGCCGCCTCGAAGCAGACCGTGATCCGCAGACGAAATCTCCGCGTGCTCTACGGCGTGGCCCCCAACAAGAGCGCCCGGGTGGAGGTCGGCGCCGAGCTGGGTGCCACCGTCGACCGCCAGATTGCCAAAAACGTGCATTACGAGTCGTCCGCCACGGTTTTCCTTTCGGTGGGTCAGATCGAAGAGCCGCCGGATGCGCGCTGGGAGAACTACATCACGATGAATGTCAATAGCTGGCTCACGACGAACCTGGAGTTCACTGCCCTCTTCGACCAGAACATCAGCGATGCCATTCAACTGAAGGAGGTACTCTCCGTGGGCGTCAACGTCGACTTCATCTGACCCGAGGGCGGGGACGTGCTTCCATCTGCCGGAATTCCACCCGGGACAGGATGGTGACGACGAGGATCGTGAGGCTAATCAGGAGATTGGTGGCCGTGATCCACCCGTCACTGATCCGGTCGCGCTTATCGCCCGGTTTTCTCACGAGAGGCGTAGCGAGGCACAAGAGGCGGCCCAGGAGATCCCGGAGCCGGCGGCAGCCAGCTCCTTCAGCCCGGGCCTCCGACAGTTGCTGGTTGACGGCGTCGGCGCCCACCGCATCGGTGTGGCCGGCAATCTCGATGCGGAGGTCGGGATAGCGCCGCAGCACGCCCCTCTACGGCGTCGAGCGTGCGGGTGGCGCGGGGCTGGAGGGTGCTCTTCCCACACGCAAAGTTGACCTCGAAGGCGCGAAAGACGCCCGTGTCGAGCAACCGGCGCTCCACGTTCAGAGACAATGTGGGACGCTCCCCGAACGAGGGCCTCGGCCCCGGCCACGAGAAGGAGGATTCCTGTACTGAGGAGAAGGAGGGGCATCACACGGAGACGCTACGAGAAGTCGCACTAACGGCCGCACGAACGGCGCCTGCGTTGACTGCCGAGGAGCAGGCAGAAATATTCACGCGGTGTGCGTCCGTTTCAGCGACATCGAGAGTTTTACTGATGCGAAGGTATCAGAGGCTGTTTGGCGGACTGTCGACGGCCACCCCGGAGACTACTCGTGCTGCGGGCAGCATGACCGTTGGCCCTCGCTCCGCTCCCAGCGCAGCCCGGAGACTACTCGGTCGCTCCGCTCCCAGCGCAGAACGGCTTCCGCACTTCCCCGGTAGCTCACCACGGACATGACCTCGCTTTGCTCGTGTCGGCTTCACATCCATCCACCGAACAGCTTCTCAAACCCAACCCGGGCTTCCGTTATTGACAACGTCCGGGACAGTCCCTTGGTTGGAGGATGCTACCCTCCATCGAAGGCCTTCTGTTTTTGGGCCGGGACCATGCCGGGTCGAACGGAGGTCCTCTCTTTCGTCACCTTCCTTCCTCCCATGCCCGACGACGCGATCCCGAACGGCCCCGAGCTTGAGCTCTCTCTGCGGGACCTGCGGGACCACCTGCAGGCCTTTCAGGACGACTATCTCGAAGACAAGAGCGACGAGACGGTGGGTACCTACCGCCGCTCCCTCAACTCGTTCGAGAAGTGGTTCGTCCAGCAGAACAATTTCCGGTTCACCGAAGACGACGTGCGCGACTATAAGCGCTACCTGATGGAGGAGCGCGAGCTGAGCCAGGTCTCCGTCTCCACCTACCTCACAGCCCTCCGCCGCTTCTGCCAGTACCTCACCGACATCGGCACGCTGAGCGAAAACCCGGCCACGGCCGTGAAGGGCAACCGCCGGCCCGAGACGCACTCGCGCTCGGTGCTCACGGAGTCCGACATCGAGAAGCTGGAGGAGGTCGTGGGGGACGCGACCCCAATCGACAAGCGCGACCGCGCCATCATCTCGCTCATGCTCTACGCGGGCCTGAGCGAGATCGAGATTGTGCGGGCCGACGTGGAGGATCTGGAGCACACCCTCATGGGCCCGGTGCTCCGCGTGCAGGGCAAGGGACGCGAGGTCAAAGACCAGGAGGCCCCCCTCGATTCGCCCGTCCTGGAGGCCGTCGAGACGTACCTCGACACCCGCGACGACGTGCACCCCGAGGACCCGATGTTCGTCTCCCACGGCCACCGCTCGGACGGGGAGCGGCTCAAGACGCGCTCGGTGCGGAGCCGCATCAACGGCTACCTGAAGGAGGCCGAGATTAAGCGCAAGGGCGTGACGCCGCACAGCCTCACCCACACGGCCGCCCTCCTCTGGCTCAACGACGGCATGCCGCTCGAAGAGGTGAAGGAGCGGATGCGCCACGGCACCCTCGACACCACCATGATCTACTACAAGAAGCAGGGCCTCCTGAAGCGCGATCCGGAGGAGCTGGAAGACCTGGACGTGTAGTGATGCGTGAAGACGTGATGCGTGAGGGTGCTCGTTCAGGACTGCAGATCCTTTTACATGAGATCGCCCATCGCTCTTCCTCCTGCCCCACCCCCACATGACTCTCCCCTCATGACTCCGCCTCCCTCTTCGACAAACTCAGAACGCCTTGACCCTCCGATTGCCTCAGAGGGCCGACAAATCAGCCCGGACGGTAAACTGATGCAGCCCCCCCAGCTCCGACCACGAGTTATAGGCGTAGTCGACGGCGACCCCCCCGACCACGAGCCCAAATCCGCCCCCCAGCCCGCCCAGGTCGAACTGATCGGCGATGGCGGTGTCCCGGCTGCGGCGATGGTTGTAGCCCAGGCGCAGGCGCAGGGCCTCTCCCAGTCGCAGCTCGCCCCCGAACGTCAGGTGCCCCAGCACGTGGTCGAGCGTCGACCCGCCCTCCACGCCCGTACCAATTTCGTTCAAGTCGTACGCCGTGAGGGACAATAGCAGCGGCAGGTGGGCCAGGCGCTTGGACACCCCGAGCTGCAGATCGAGGGGCAGCGTCGGGTCCTTCTTCGCAAACTCATCGATTGAAAATCCGAGGTGGCGGAGCGAGGCCCCCAGCGCAAGCCGGTGAGCAGGCACGCGGTACAGCACCCCGAGGTCCGCGGCCACCGCCGTGGCCTGTACGCTCTCGAGTTGGGCGTGGAGCAGGTGCACGTTGGCGCCGTACCGCATGCGCGGCCCCAGCGCCCGGGCGGCCCCGAGCGTGAGCGCCACGTCTCCGGCCGAGAAGGTGCCAGTCCGCTCCCCCCGCTCGTTTCGCTGCTGGATGGCACCCCCCCAGCGCACGAAGCGGAGCCCGCCGCTGACCGTCGTCCCGAGTCTCTGGGCCGCGTGGCTGTAGGCGAGCGTGCCTGCGTCGATGCCTGCCAGGTGGTTAAGGTAGGAGAGCGACGGGATTCGGCTCGTGACCGGGCCGGGGATGGCCGGGTTGTAGAACATCGCGTTCACGTCGCCGTCGGCCACCGCCGTGTACGCCCCGCCCAGGGCGGCCGTGCGGGCCGAGGCATCGAACCGCAGGAGGGGAAAGCTGGAAAGCGAAGCGCCTGGCTGTGCCATCGCGGGAGACGCGACCAGGCAACACAGCAGGAGCGCCCAAACGGGAAGACGAGAACGCATTGATCGGGTGGCGAGAACAACAGAGCGTACCAGGTGCGCCCAATGGCCCGGCGCAATGGGGGTTCCGTTCCGGTGCGATCGCTGTTAAAAGTCTTGTCTCGAAAACCGTCGGGATGGAGGCGCGAGAGCACGGGTGTCTGAATAGCTGCCATGTAGTAGAACGTCAGAGCGCCCACGCTCCCACGCCCCCATTCCCCCACTCATTTCGGCCTCAATCCATCGATCAGAGGCAGCGGAGCCTCCAGAGGCCGGGGTCGGATTTTAACATGCAATCGCCCTGGGGGTCCGTTCTTTCTGCCGTGCGAGCGGGAACGCAACCCAGCGCCTCCCGTGGTATCTGTGCTGTATTTATCTGCTGTCCCTCTTCCGGACAGCGCGGACACAGCGACCGCCCCCACCGGGGCACGCGTTTCGTCGTCGCTCTTTTCAGGCACGCGCCTTTTCGCACACATGTTTGAATGGATCAAGAATCTGTTCGGCGACCCGAACGAGCGGGAGCTCAACAAGCTCTGGCCTATCGTCGAGGAGATTAACGAGCACTACGAGGAGTTCCGGGACCTGACCGACGAGGAGCTCCGCGCCAAGACCGACGCGTTCCGGACCGAAATTCAAGAGTCCGTCGCCGACATTGAAGAGCGGCAGGACAAAATCCGCGAAAAGCTGAAGCGGGCGCCCGGGCCGGAGGCCCCCGTCGGGGGAGACGGTCAGGTGGCCGAGCTGGAGGGCGAGAGTCTCTCGCTCGATGAGCGCGACGCTCTGTACGACGAGTTCGACGACCTCGAAGAGGAGTGGCAGGACACCGTTGAGGACAAGCTGTGGGAGCTGATCCCCGAAGCGTTCGCCGTCATTAAGGAAACGTGCCGCCGCATGCTCGGCGAGACGTGGATGGCCGGCGGCTCGAAGATCGAGTGGGACATGGTGCCCTACGACGTGCAGCTCCTCGGGGCCATCGTGCTGCATCAGGGCCGCATTGCCGAGATGAAGACCGGGGAAGGCAAGACGCTCGCCGCCGTCATGCCCCTCTATCTCAACGCCCTCGCGGGCCGGGGCTGCCACCTCGTGACGGTGAACGACTACCTCGCCGAGCGCGACACCGAGTGGATGGGGCCCATCTACGAGTTTCACGGCCTCACGGTCGACTGCATCAACCGCTACGACCCGCACACGCAAGGCCGAAAGGAGGCCTACGAAGCCGACATCACGTACGGCACCAACAACGAGATCGGCTTCGACTACCTGCGCGACAACTCGTTCGTGGTGCGGCCCGAGCGAGTACCGCGAGCTGCGCGATCCGGTGGAGCAACTCGTGGAGGCGCAGCGCCGCCTCGTGCGCTCGCTCGTGAAGGAGACGCGCGAGCTGTTGGAGGAGAAGGAGACGGCCGAAGAGGAGGGCGACAAAAAGCGGGCCCAGGACCTAGAAGATGAAGCCGGCCTGGCCCTCTTCCGCGCCTCCCGCGGTTACCCCAAGAACCGCCAGTTGCAGAAGCTCCTCAACGAGCCCGGCATGGAGCGCCTGCGACAGAAGACGGAGAACTTCTACCTGCAGGAAAACGCCAAGCGCATGCCGTTCGTCGACCAGGAGCTCTACTTCTCGGTCGACGAGAAGAAGCAAACCGTGGAGATGACGGAAAAGGGGCAGGAATACATTGCGAAGATCATGGACGAGACGGCGGACCTGTTCGTCCTGCCCGTCATCGGCGATGAGATTGCCGAGATTGAAGAGGAGCACCAGGAGAAGGTCGAGGAACTGGAACAGGAGCTCCAGAAGCGGGACGATCTCTCGAAGGAGAAGCGCGAGAACAAGTACATGAACGACAAGCGCCTCCTGGAAAAAGAGCTTCAGGAGAAGAAACGCGAGGTCTACAACACCTATTCGGAGCGGGCCGAGCGCGTCCACGCCATCGAGCAGCTCCTGAAGGCGTTCACCCTGTACGAGCGCGACACCGAGTACATCGTGCAGGAGGGCAAGGTCCAGATCGTCGACGAGCACACCGGGCGCGTCATGGAGGGCCGACGCTACTCGGAAGGCCTTCACGAGGCGCTGGAGGCGAAGGAGGAGGTCGAAATCCAAAACGCCACGCAGACCTACGCGTCCGTTACGCTCCAGAACTACTTCCGCATGTACAGCAAGCTGTCCGGCATGACCGGCACGGCGGAGACGGAAGCCGAGGAGTTCAACGAGATCTATGACCTCGACGTGGTGGTCGTCCCCACCCACGAGCCGGTGCGCCGCGACGACGAGGACGATCTTGTTTTCCAGACGAAGCGGGAGAAGTACAACGCCGTTGTGGAGCAGGTGAAGGAGTACAACCGGCGGGGCCAACCGGTGCTGGTAGGCTCGGCGTCGGTGGAGGTGTCCGAGACCATCAGCCGCATGCTGAAGCGGGAGAACATCCCTCACAACGTCCTCAACGCCAAGCAGGACCGCGCCAAGCAGGAGGCCGAGATCGTGGCCGAGGCCGGGCAAAAGGGGTCCGTCACGATTGCAACCAACATGGCGGGCCGGGGCACCGACATCCAGATCACCGACGAGGTGCGCGAGCTCGGCGGCCTGGCCATCCTCGGCTCCGAGCGGCACGAGAGCCGTCGCATCGACCTGCAGCTCCGCGGTCGCGCAGGACGGCAGGGCGACCCCGGCGAGAGCCAGTTCTACGTGTCTCTCGAAGACGATCTCATGCGCCTCTTTGGCTCGGACCGCGTGGCCAAGGTTATGGACAGCATGGGAATTGAGGAAGGCGAGGTCATCACGCACCCGTGGATCAACAAGAGCATCAAGCGGGCGCAGTCGAAGGTGGAGCAGAACAACTTTGCCATCCGCAAGCGCCAGCTGGAGTACGACGACGTGCTCAACTCGCAGCGCGAGGTCATCTACAAGCGCCGCCGCGAGGCCCTCACGGGCGAGCGCTTCCACGGGCAGGTCCTCAACATGCTGTACGAGTACGTGGAGGCTCTCGTGGAGCGCCACTACGGGCAGGGCAACGTCGCGGGACTGCGGGAGGATTTGCTCCGCACCCTCGCGTTCGACCTGGAGATGAACCGCGAGGAGTTCGTGCAGCTCGGGGAGGACGGCGTCGTGGAGCACGTGTACGACGCGGCCACCGACTACTACCAGCAGAAGCGGGCCAACATTGCCCAGCCGTTCTACCAGACGCTGAGCGACCTGAAGCGGGAGCGCGGAGACGAGATGATTGAGCAGGTGTTCGTGGACTTCACCGACGGGCAGGACGTGGTGCGCGCGGTGGCGGACGTAGACGAGGCCCTCGACACGAACGGGCAGGAGATCAACGAGGCCCTGGAGCGGACGGCGATGCTTCAGACGATCGACGAGAAGTGGACCGACCACCTCCGCGAGCTCGACGAGCTAAAGGAGGGCATCGGCCTGCGCTCGTTCGGGCGCAAAGACCCGGTTGTGGAATATAAGATGGAGGCGTTCGACCTCTTTTCCGACATGATGGCCGAGATTGGCCAGGAGGTCGTCTCCCTCGTCTTCCGCGCCGGGCCGGTGGTCGACGACGAGGTGCAGACCGACGGTCGAGGACCGCAGCAGCGCCTCAGCCAGCGCAACGCCCAGACCCAGCACGACTCCGCCCAGCCCGACTACAGCATCGACACCGACGGGCAGCAGGATGGCCAGCAGGGCGGCGAGGCCGCCGAGCGCGATCCCACGACCCAGGAGAAGCAGCCCGTCACCGTGGCCGACGAGCCGGGCCGCAACGAGTATGTCACCGTCCGCAACAACGCCAACGGCGAGACCACGGAGATGAAGTGGAAGTACGCCAAGAAGAAGATCAACCAGGGGGGCTGGTCGCTCGTCTCCTGAGGTCAATTTCGAGTGCCGTGTCCCGACCACTGTCGGGATCGATTTTCGAATGTCGAATGACGGTGGGCGGCCCCCCATTCGACATTCGCAACTCGCAATTCGCCATTGCCGATGCTGCAGTCCTTGTCCGTCCGGGACTACGCCCTGATCGAGGAGCTGGAGATGGAGTTCGGGAGCGGGCTGAACATCATCACCGGCGCCACCGGGGCGGGCAAGTCGATCCTGATCGGCGCCCTGCGGATGATCCTGGGCGAGCGGGCGAACACCGACGTGGTGCGCGGCGAGGCGACGAAGGCCGTCGTAGAGGGCATCTTCGACGACGCGGACACCGAGCGCATCCGGGCGGTCCTGGCGGAGAATGAGATTCCCATCGGTCCCCTCCCCCGCGTCATCCTGCGCCGCCGCATTACCGAGCGCGGCAGCCGCGGCTTCGTCAACGACACCCCCGCCACGCTCGACGTGATGCGCGCCGTGGCGGCCGAGCTGATCGACCTGCACGG
>PXSX01000174.1:13084-16150 GCA_003022655.1 Bacteroidetes bacterium QH_1_64_81
CGAGTTGGCCAACTTCCTCCAGGACTACAACGCCCACGTCGAGTTCGACCCCGAGCGCCTCCAGGAGATTCGGGAGCGCACCACCGAGCTCGAAAAGCTGAAGCGCAAGTACGGGGGCACCCTTGAGGCTGTCCTGGAGCACCGCCGGGAGATCGGCGAGAAGTACGAGTTGGCCCAGGACTTTGAGGGCAACCTGGAGCGGCTCGACGCACAGATTGAGGAGGCAAAGGCGGAGCTGACCGACGTGGCCCAGCGCCTTTCTCAGAAGCGCCGCACGGTGGCCACCCGCATCGAGGACGCGATCCTCGACGAGCTCGGGACTCTCGGCATGCCCAACAGCCAGTTCGAAGTGCGTTTTACGCGCCAAGAGGACCCCGACGGCTGGATTCATGCCGACGGCAGTCGAGTACAGGGATCCGGCGACGAGGGCACCCGTTATCGGGCGTTCCGGAAGGGCGTGGATCAGGTCGAGTTCTTTATCTCCACCAACGTGGGCGTCTCTCCGATGCCGCTCGCGGAGGTGGCGTCCGGCGGCGAGATCAGCCGCATCATGCTCGCGCTCAAAACGATTCTGGCGAAGAGCGAGCGGCTCCCCATCCTCGTATTCGACGAGATCGACGTGGGCATCTCCGGCAACATGGCCCGGCGCGTGGGCGAGAGCATGCACGACCTCGCCCGCTACCACCAGATCATCACGATCACGCACCTCCCCCAGATCGCCGCCCTCGGCGACCGCCACTACAAGGTCGAAAAGATCGTGGAGGACGGCACCACCAAAACCACGATCCACCGACTCGACGAGCAGGAGCAGGCCACACAGGTCGCCTCTCTCATCAGCGGCGAGGACATCACCGACGCCGCCCTCGAGAGCGCCCGCGAACTGATGGCGGCCGGGGAACGGGAGGAGTGACGTGCGTATGGGCGTATGTGCGTGTGGGCGTCTCTTCTCCCACACTCCCAGACGCCCAAACTGGTCGACACGACTTTCACGCGGTAGCGGTCCTCTCAATCATACGTCAGTGAGCCTCCGCCACCGTCTCCAGCGCCTGCCGGATGCAGGCGATGCCTTCGTCCACCTCGTCCTTCGTGATCGTCAGCGGCGTGCGGAAGCGGATGGAGCGCTCCCCGCAGCCGAGGATGATGGCCCCCTCCTTGTACGTCTGCTGTTTTACCCGGTCGCGGTACTCGGGGGTCGGCAGCGTGAAGGCCGTCATGAGCCCTTCGCCCCGCACACTCGTCACGGCGGGGAATCGCTCGGCGAGTCCGTGGAGACGGTCCTGCAGGTACTGCCCCACCTCTCCCGCATGGGCCACGAGGTGGTCCTCCTCCATGATCTCGAGGATGCGGTCGAAGCGGACCATGTCCACGATGTTGCCGCCCCAGGTGGAGTTGATGCGGCTGGGCGTCTCGAAGACGTGATCGTCCACCTCGTCGAGCTTGCGTCCCGCCAGGATGCCGCACACCTGCGACTTCTTGCCAAACGCCATGATGTCGGGCTTGACGCCGAGGGCCTGGTGCGCCCAGAACTCGCCCGTGATGCCGACCCCGCTCTGGACCTCATCGAACACGAGCAGGGCGTCGTTCTCGTGGGCCAGGGTCTTCAGCCGCTTCAGGAAGGAGGGGCGGAAGGTCCACCTCCTCCCCATCGAGCGGAAAGTGAATCTTGGGATTCGTGATGCGCGGCCAGTCGAACTTCGGGAAGTACATCGTCTTCCGCGGGTCGGCCGTGTTGGTAAGCGACATGGTGTAACCGGTGCGGCCGTGGAAGGCCTGATCGAGGTGTAGCACCTGATGCCCCACCTCGCGCCGGTAGCCCTTTTCGTGGTTCTTGCGCACCTTCCAGTCAAAGGCCGTCTTGAGCGCATTCTCCACCGCCAGCGCGCCGCCCGAGATAAAGAACGTATACGGCAGATAGTCGGGGATGCCGACGCGGTCGAAGGTATCCACGAACCGCGCCATGTGCCCAGTCATGACGTCGGAGTTGGTAACCTTGTTAAGGGCCGCGTCCACCAGCCGCTCCATGAAGCCTTCGTCCCTAGTCATCTTCGGGTGGTTCATGCCGAGGATGCCCTTCGTGAGCAGGTGCTCGGACAGCAGGTCCTTCACCTGCTGGGGATCGACCGTGTTGGCAGAAACCGCTTCCATAAAGGCCGAGGGTGAGTTGGAAAACTAGAGTGGCGTGTGTGCAGGTATTGGTCGCCCTTCGGGACGTTTCTGTGTTTCCGAAGGAATTACTCGTGCGCGCAAGCGATCTCGCCGTCGCGGCGGGAGAGGATCGGGGGCTCGGGCGTCATGTCGTCGACCCGAGTGATCTCTGTCTTAGGCTCCTGGCGGGCCCGGACAGGAGAAGAGCAATGGCCGTCAGAAGAACAGTGGCAACCGTGGCGCGGAAGCGCAGGGCGGAGGGACAATGAGTGACAGAACGCCCCGCGGACGAGGCTATTCGCTGCTCGCCCCTCCCTCGTACACGACGTCGCCCCCGAGAATTGTGAGGTCCACCTGCGTGTCGCGAATCTGATCCGCGGGAATCTCCAGAATGTTGTCCGAGAGGACCGTCACGTCGGCCAGCTTACCGGGGGTGAGGGTGCCCTTTTCGTCCTCCGCAAAGGTCATACGGGCGTTGTTGATGGTGTAGGACTTTAGGGCCTGCCGGCGGGTAAGCGTCTCGTCGGGCGTGAACGTGGTATCGGTGCCGGGCACCTGCCGGGTGACCGTGCAATGATAGCTGGCGAGCGGATCGATCTTCTCGACGGGCACGTCGGTGCCGTTGCCCACGATGGCGCCGTCGTTCCAGAGTGTCTTCCACGGATAGGCGCCGCCCTCCACGCGCTCGGCCCCGAGACGCTTGTAGTTGTAGGGCGCGTCGGAGCAGGCGTGGATGGCCTGCATGGAGGCCATCACGCCCAGATCCGCAAAGCGTGGGATGTCGTCCGGGTGCAAGTGCTGGGCGTGCTCGACGCGCCAACGACGCTTTTCCCCATTCACTTCAGCCTCGTCAAACAGCGACGCGTAGAGATCGAGCGTCTCCCGGTTTGCCCGGTCGCCGATGGCGTGGACGGCGAGCTG
>PXSX01000175.1 GCA_003022655.1 Bacteroidetes bacterium QH_1_64_81
CGGCGCACCGCCTCACGCCGCTTCTGGGGGACGTACGGATCCTCGGTCCCCGTCACGAGCGTGAGGTTCAGGGCGCGGAGCCGGTCGGCATGATGGTCCAGGTCGAGGTCATGCGCGGGGCCCCCGCCCCACAGCACCAGTCGGTCGACGGCCGTGTCGCCGAGCAGGGCCCAGCGACTGGCCGTGGCGGTCCCCTGCGAGAAGCCGAGCACGCAGAGGCGCGAGGGCGCTTCGTCGTTCGAGAAGTGGCGGACCGTGGCGTCGAGGGCGCGGACGTAGTCGTTGATCTCCGCCTCGCGGGCCTCGCGGGTCATCCAGGAGGCACCTACGTCCTCGTGGGTGTCCATGCCGTCTACGTAGAAGCGCGAGAGCCCCTCCGGCGCGACGACGCTGCGATCGGGCGTCACGATGGGGGCGAACGCCTGAACGAAGTCGGCGGCGAGTTGGCCGTAGCCGTGCAGCACCACCCACCACGTCGCGGCCGCCGTCGGCCGCCCGAGGGTGGCGACCCGCGCCGTGCGGGCGACGCGGAGCGTGTGGAGGGTCGGCGAATCGGGCACGGGACGGTGGGGACCGGGACCAAGAGCGCAGATCGAGGAGCCGGGTGTTCAGGAAAGACGCCCGTCCTGGGCCATGGTTCGCTCGAGACGGTCTAGCGCGGCCTCGGCGGACGGGACGACGTGGACGAGGTCGGTCGCGGCGGCGCGCGCGAACCGGCCCTCTCGAAGCTCCTCGAAGAAGGACAGCAGCGTCTCGAAGAACCCCTCCACGTTGAGCATGACGATCGGGTGGTCGTGGTAGCCCAGCTGCTTGAGCGTGAGCACCTCCATGAACTCCTCGACGGTGCCGTACCCGCCCGGCAGCACGGCGAAGGCATCGGCCTGCTGGTACAGGATGCGCTTGCGCTCGCGCATCGTATCGGTCACGATGAGCTCGTCGGCGTCGTAGGCAATGCCCTCGCGGGCCTGCAATTTCGACGGGATCACGCCCCGAACTGTCCCTCCCGCCTCATGGGCGGCTTCGGCCATCACCCCCATCAGTCCGACAGCCCCTCCCCCGTACAACAGGTCATGACCGCGACTCGCAATTTCGGTCCCGAGCGTCTGGGCCACGGGCGGGTACACATCAGCGATGGCGTCGCTGGAGGAACAGTAGACACAAATGGACGGCATGGAGGAGGAACGGAAGCGAATGGAAAGAACGACAAGTCAATGTGCACGTCGGCGTCGCAAACGACGACACCGCGTCGTGGCTGGCGGCCAACTGGGGATGGCGCTACGTCGCAGAGACGAGGCGTATAACGAGAAGCACAGGACGAGCCAGCCCCCTCCCTGGCGTCAAGACGGGCGGACGCTGTTCAGAATCCGCCGGGCCTGTCCCAGGTGCCGCCGCTCGTGGGCGAGGGTAGCCTCGAACCAGGCACCCAGGCTAATGCGGAGCAGCGGAATTGCGGGAGACGACAGCCGAATGCTCCGCAGATTGAGACCTTCGGCATTGACGACACACTCCGAAAATTGATCCTGCAAAGCCATAAACGCATCGGTGATCTCTCCAGGGTAGAGCGTATTGGGGGCATCTGGCTCGAAGAGAGACGGGGCGTCGAAGGTCCAGTCCGACGACGGCTTCAGGACTCGTACGAACCAGCGGCTCACGAAGCCATACTCGAACGGCGGCTCGCCGTACGGTCCCTCGGCCTGCCCCTGCTGAATCACCCGTTCCATCGACTGCAAAAGCAGCCAGCCGGCCATGTTCAGGTGGTCGATGCACTGCACGGCGGACCACCTCTCGGGGGCCGGCTGGGCGCGCAGCGTCTCGGCATCCACGTCGCTGACGAGAGCCATCGCCTCATCTTTGAGATCGGCAAAGCCGGAGCGGTAGCCGTCGAGTTGGGGATGCATGAACAAAAGGCGGGTGATGCGACCGGGAACAGCGCGCGAGCTCTACGCCGCGTTCAGCTCCAGCAGGCCCTCGTTGACGAGGCGGGCGAGCAGTTCGACGAAGTCCTCATCGTCAAGATGGGGAATTAGATCATCGGCCGGGATCTGCTCGCGGCCGGTGACGAGCCGGGCCGCGTAGGCGAGGTCGGGGTCGAGGTCCTTCGCGTCTCCGTTGAGGAACAGGGTGGCGGAGCCGTCGTCGTGCTCGATGAACGCGAGCCGCGCCACGGGGCCGCGCCGCAGTCCGCGACCGGATCGCAGCGCCTCGGTGAGATCAGACGCCGACACCGCCGTCTCAGGCGGCACTGCCTCGCGGTCCCGATCGGGGCGGGTCAAGAACTGCCCGAGCCACCGATCGACGGTGGCGTCGTCGCGGACCAGTCCCCGCAGCAGTCCCCGCACCTTTTCGCGGGCGCCGTCCTGGAGCTCGCCGGGATGGTCGACCGGGGTGAGGTCCGGATCGCTGTACCGGGCGTCGGGGTCGACCGTCTCGATGGCGTGCTGCAAGAAGTTCGCGACGAGGTCCTGGTGCCGGGGCGCCCGGAAGCCGACCGAATAGGTCATGCACTGATTGTCCGTCGCCACGCCGTGGTGGGCCACGCGGGGTGGCAGATACAGCAGGTCGCCGGGGCCGAGCACGAACTCCTCGTCCGGCTCGAAGTCGGCCAGGATGCGCACGTCGAGGTCCGGCACGATCTCCTCGTCCGCCACCGGCTCGGTCCCAATTTGCCAGCGGCGGTGGCCCGCCCCCTGCAGGAGGAAGACGTCGTAGTTGTCGATGTGGGGCCCCACGGTTCCGTGCGTGGGGGCGTAGCTCACCATCACGTCGTCGAGCCGCCAGTCCGGCAGGAAGCGGAAATGGTCGAGTAGGGCGCCCACCTCCGGGATCAGGCGGTCCACCTCCTGCACGAGCAACGTCCAGTGCGTCTCGGGCAGGTCCAGAAAGGCCTCCTGCGCGAACGGGCCCTCCCGAAGCTCCCACGGATGCTCGCCGCCCTCCTCCAGAATAATTCGACTCTCGACCCCCTCCTCGCAGGCCATCCCGGCCAGCTCCTGCGGCGAGAGGGGCGAGCGAACGTCCGGCAGCGCGTCGCGGACCATGAGGGGACGCTCCTGCCAGTAGGTGTCGAGAAACTCAGCGGGCGAGCGCTCGCCCAGCACAGTCGAGGGAGGAGCAGTGGGCTGCATGGAGTCGGCGTGTGGGCGTTCGTGTGTGGGAACGTCTGGGCGTTCAGGTTGAGCACGCGAGGGAGAAGGAGCGATGAGTTCATGCATCACTCCTCACGTTTCACTTTTCACGCGTCACCCTTCATCCCCCAAAGAGATACATCAGTCCCTCGAGAGCGGGCCACAGGAGGAGCAGCGCGAGGAGCCACGCCACCCAGCGGACGCTCGTGCTGCGCTGCGGAAACTCATAGCCACAGTAGGGGCACTCTTCCACGTCGCCGGTATCTTCGAACTCGAGGGCGCAGGAGGGACACTCCCGGTAGGAGGACATGGTCGGACGAACCGATCGTGCGTCGGGACGCTCGGGATGACGGGCCACCCGGCTACAGCTGCGCGGCCAACTCATTCAAGAGGGTTTCCACGTCCTCCTGGGCGATGTTTTCCGGATCCGGGCCCGGAACGCCCGAGTCCGAGTCTGGGTGGGCCGAGTCGAGATCGAGCTGGTTGAGAAGTAGGGCCGCCACACCGGTGGCCGCGGCGGAGAGAAGCAGGGCACGCAGGACTTTGCGCATGGTAACGAATCAGAGACAGATCCGGAAAGTCGATGGACGTCATGAACGGCAAGAACCGACGAGAGTTCGTACTCGTCGGTGAACCTGAACGAGAGACGCAGGTTCATAACGTCGCCGTCTACACGATGTTGTCGACGGATCCGTCCGCTTTGTGTTCAAGCCCCTAAACGGGATGCACCGCACGCTGCTGTTCCTGCTGGCTGGGCTCATTGGGCTCGGCGTCGGCGGTCCCGACGCGCAGGCCCAGGAGGGGGCAACCGTGCCGGTGGCCCGCGTGAAGTATGATGGAGGCGGCGACTGGTACAGCGACGAAAAATCGCTGATGGAGCTCTTTGCGTTCGCCGGCCAGCACACGCTCCTCGACCTCGGGCCCAAGGAGGACGTCGTGGAGCTCACGACTGATAAGCTCTTCACCTATCCCTACCTGTACCTCACCGGTCACGGCAACGTCACCTTCTCGGCCGCGGAGGCCGAGCGCCTGCGCCGGTATCTGCTGCAGGGCGGCTTCCTGCACATTGACGACAACTACGGTCTCGAGGAGCACATCCGGCCCGAGTTGGAGAAGGTCTTTCCGGACAAGAAGCTCGTCGAGGTGCCGTTCGATCATCCCATCTATCACATTCGGTACGACTTTCCAAACGGGCTGCCCGCCATCCACGAGCACGATCCCGAGGAGGCCCCGAAGGGCTA
This sequence comes from Bacteroidetes bacterium QH_1_64_81, assembly GCA_003022655.1. The sequence goes on from PXSX01000175.1 coordinate 4,367, forward strand.
TGGCATCTTCGACGACAGCGGACGGCTGATGGTGTTTTTCTCCGTCCAGAGCGACCTCGGGGACGGGTGGGACCCGGCGTCGGTGCACAACAACCCG
>PXSX01000176.1 GCA_003022655.1 Bacteroidetes bacterium QH_1_64_81
TCGTGATTGTCGTCCTCGTGGTCGTGCTGCTGATTTTTGGGTAGCGTCTCGGACATCATTCCCCGATTCTTCACTTGGCGGCCCATCGGCCAGCCCTTTCGGCCCGCCCCCCTTTCCGACTTTCCGATTCCGCACCAGTATGACGACTCCGGATCGCACCCCTGTGAAAGTGGGTCTCGTGACGGCCGCATCGCTCGTTGTCGCGAACATGATCGGCACTGGCATCTTCACGAGCGTCGGCTTTCAGGTTCAGTACCTGAACTCTCCGTTCGCCCTGCTGGTGCTGTGGGTCGTGGGCGGAGGCATGGCCCTGTGCGGCGCTCTCGTGTACGGCGAGCTCGGGGCGGCCCTGCCCCGCTCCGGGGGCGAGTACCACCTCATTTCGGAAATCTACCACCCCTCCCTCGGCTTTATCGTCGGCTGGATCACGGTCACGCTCGGTTTCGCCGGTCCCATCGCCCTGGCCGCCATCGCGTTCGGGGATTACACTACGGCCGTCTTCTCCGAGCTCTCCTCTACCCACCTCGCCGCCAGCATCGTCGTGCTGTGCTCGGCCATTCACGGGATGAGCATCACCTGGGGGAGCTGGTTCCAGAACCTTTTTACCGGCCTGAAGGTGCTGCTCATCCTCGTATTCGTGGCTATGGCTGTCCGAGCCGACCCGTCGCACACCGTCTCCGTCCTGCCGGATGCCACCGGGCTCACGGAACTCGTCAGTCCGGGCTTCGCGGTGTCGCTCGTGTTCGTGACCTATGCGTATGCAGGGTGGAACGGCGCTGTGTATATTGTCGGCGAGATCCGCGACCCGCAGCGCAACATGCCCCGCGCTCTCGTGCTTGGCACCGCGCTCGTGACTGTCCTCTACGTCATGCTCACGTTCGTCTTTCTGTACACCGTCCCGGCGAGCGAGATGGCCGGAGAGGTGGAGGTTGGGTACCTTTCCGGGCGCGTGATCTTTGGGGACATCGGGGGGCAGGTAATGTCCATCTTCATCGCACTGCTGCTCGTGTCGACCGTCAGCGCGATGGTGTACCTGGGCCCCCGCGTGACGCAGGCGATGGGCGAAGACTCCCGGGCCCTCCGGTGGCTTGCTACGACGAATGATCGCGGCATTCCGGCCAACTCCATCCTCTTCCAGGCCGCCCTCGCCCTGGCATTTATCTACACCTCGACGTTCGAGCAGGTGCTCATCTACGCGGGCTTTACGCTTACCCTCTCGATGATGCTCACTGTAGCGGGCGTGTTCGTGCTCCGCTGGCGGATGCCCGAGGTGAGTCGTCCCTACACCACGTGGGGCTATCCCGTCACGCCCCTCGTCTTCCTGGCCCTCAATGCCTGGATTCTCGTTTATGTGTTTATCGACAAGCCCGCCGAGTCGCTGGTGGGGCTCGGCATCGTGGGGGCCGGAGCGTTGCTGTACGTAATCAGCCGCTGGTTTATTTTCGAGGAGGCGGTCTCTGACGAGGCCCCTGTAGAGCCGTCCTCGTAGCACCAGCGCCGTCTCCCAATTGCCATCGGTGCGGGTCCTGCTGGTACGGCTGGTTGGGAAGAGCGGATGGTTGGAGGGGAACTGCCCTCGTGCACGTGAGGGACCTGCTCCCCTCCTCGATCCTGCCAGGGTCCGACCTAAAACTGGAGGTTAAGGCGGGCGAAGTAGAAGGCCCCGTTAAAGCCCTGCTGCACCGGCGCGTAATCGAAAACCCCAACAAAGGTATTTCCGAAGTCCTGTTCGTCGGGGAAGTTGTTGAAGAGATTGCTGGCGCCGACGCTGAGCGTGGCCCCCTCGGTAAACTTGTACGAAGCGGTGGCGTCGACGACCCACTGGGGACTGTGCACCTGATCGCCAGCGAAGCCGGGACGGATCTGCTTCCCGAAGCGCACCGTGCGTAGTAGGAGCGAGACGGGGCCTCGCTCAAGATCGGCGGAGAGCGAGATTTTCGACTCGGGATTGCTCTCTGTCAGGAATCCCTGCTGCTGCCGGCCGAAGAACGTATCCTCCTGGCCCTCGAAGGCGGGCGGGACATTCACGTCGATGCTGGTTTCATTGAAGTTGGTCGACGCTGAGAGCTCTGCGCGTCCTAGGCCAGTACGGAGCCGATACGTGGCTACCACATCGAGCCCTCGTGTCTCAGTGTCCGCTCCATTGGCGAAGAGCTGAGCATTCTGAGCACCTACCTCTGCCAGAAGGTCCGCGATGTTAGGACTTTCCCCGAAGGTGCCTGTCAGGACCACGCGATCGTCGACGTTGATCTGGTAGGCATCGATCGTCAAATCGAGGTTCTCGATTGGGCTCGCCGTAACGCCCACACTGTAGTTGCGCGAGCGCTCTTCATCGAGCCGCGGAATGCCGAGCACACGGGCCACCTCACTGTCGTTGCTGAATGTGCCGATGTTGACAAGCTCCCCATCGTCGTTGAGGTCCGTACGCACCTCGTTGAAGTAGATCTGATGTAGCGACGGGGCGCGGAAGCCGGTGCTGGCCGAGCCCCGCAGGTTGAGCCGTCCATCGAGGAGGCCCAGTCGGGCGGCGAGGCGACCATTGAGCGTCCTGCCAAAGTCGCTGTAGTTCTCGAAGCGCCCGGCGGCCGTCACTAGGAATTGCTCGGTTAAGTTGACCTCCGTGTCGAGGTAGGCGGCGACGTTGCTGCGAGTGCGGTCGACCTCGTTCTCGGGGCGGAAGCCCACGAAGCCCTGCGAGCCCGGATCCTTGCCAAGCGTGTCGCGCGTGACGAGCCGCGGCGACGTGCCACTAGTATCGTCGATCAGTTGCACGCGGCCGTAGTCGCGGTACGATGCCTCCTCCCCGGCGAAAATCTGGTAATGGTCGACCCGGTACGCACCGCCGAAGGCCACGTTCACGCCTGCCAGCACGTCCTCGAAGAAGCGCGACACGTCGAGATTCGCCGCGTTCTGGCTAAACTCGTGCTTCCCGGCATAGATGCTGGTGGGGCTGGCCTGCAGGAGCGAGGCGTTCACGGTATTGTCCATTTGGTAGTCCAGACTGTTGCGGCCAAACGAGTTGCTCAAGTTCCAATTCCAGTTCCCAACAGTTCCCTCTACACCGATCGTGAGGGCTTGATCGACAACGTCGGAGTCCATCTCCGGCTGAAAGCCGTTACGGAACAGGTCCGGGTCTTCGTTTGACGGGCGGAAGGGCATCGCCCCAAGTTCAGAGGGGCGGCGGCGAAAGGGAGCCCCGATTCCATTCTTGTAGGAGAGCCCGCCGAAGGCATACAGCGTGGCCCCGTTCTGTAGCCCGAACTCCGAGTTCAGGAAGACGGCACCCTGCTGAATGTCCGACTGTCCTACACGGTAGCGGAAATCCTCCCGCTCTAGCCCGCGCTCCTCGAGAATCTGATTGTCGATCTGGCGCGCCTCGGACGGATTCTGCGGACTATCGTCCTCCGGATACGCGAAGAAGTTGCCTTGGTCGGACTGGTCGAAAATGATCAGGCTGTTGCCGTCGGCTATGTTTGTGCGCTCCCGATCCCGGAACATCCCGGTTACGTTGACAAAGCCATTCTCTCCAATCCCGAACCCGTAGTTGGCCTCCACCTTCACGAGGTCGCCGCCACGTACCTCGCGGGCTCCGGTCGTGACGCTAGCCGTGAGCTGGTCGGTGTCCTCCTTCAGCTGCAGGTTAATGACACCCGCGATGGCGTCGGAGCCGTACTGGGCCGAGGCCCCATTCCGAAGCACCTCAATTTGTTCGATGGCCGCCGATGGAATGGCATTTAGGTCCGTACCGGCCGCACCACGACCCACAGTGTTTAGCGTGTTGACGAGGGAGCTTTTGTGGCGCCGTTTGCCATTGACGAGAACGAGGAGTTGGTCCGGAGGTAGGCTGCGCAGCGTGGCCGGATCCACAAACTCTGTCGCGTCCGATGACGACTGCCGGTTGACCTGGAACGACGGAGCTGTGTAGTTCAGGAGCTGGTTGAGGTCTGCCTGCGGGGACTCTCCGGCAAGCTCGTCAACCGCGATCGCATCGACCGGTGCGGCCGACCGTAGGGCCGACCGTCCCTGTCCGCGGCTTCCAACCACGACGATGTTGTCAAGCGTGGATCCGGGTTGGAGCCGAAACTGAACCGTCGCAGTCTCATCGACTTCGACCTCGACCTCTTTTCGTAGAGAGGCGTATCCGACAAAGCTGGCGCGGAGCGTGAGCCGACCAGGAGGAACCGATAGCTCAAACCGTCCCTCCGCGTCGGTCGTCGTGCCCCGCTGGGTTCCGATCACTTTCAGATTGGCCCCGGCGAGCGGGTTCCCCGATTGGGCATTCACCACCTGACCCTCTACGGCCGCGGGAGCCTGGGCCTGCACAGAGGGGGCTGGCAGCCCCACAAGTCCGCAAAGCACAAGACCGCCGAGCTGCCAGAGGCGGAGCGGAAAGGACGCCACAGTCGAAGAAGCAGATTTCAGTGCGCGTGTGAGCATGGGCTCGGAAGAA
>PXSX01000177.1 GCA_003022655.1 Bacteroidetes bacterium QH_1_64_81
TTCTTCCTGAGGACCGACGCGGGTAACCCACGGCTTTTCCACCCATCCTCCTACCCGAGCTATGTATGATCGCTATGTTGGGCACTGCCTGGCAGTGCTATGTCTATTCGCGACGATTCTTCCCGTCCAATCCTCGGCTCAGAGCTCCCTTCGGGGCCGCGTGATGGACACTGAGACGCAAACCCCCATCGAACGAGCGAACGTCCTCGTCCGGCACGAAGATGACACGCAGGGCACGAGTACAGATGCCGACGGTCGTTTTCAGATTTCCCTGGACCCGGGCACGTATACCATCGAGGTCTCCGCCCTCGGATATGAAGAGGCCCGCCGGGCCGTAACGATGCAGTCCGGCGAATCGACGTCGGTGACATTCACCCTCTCGCCCCAAGAGTACTCCCTCAACGAGATCGTGGTGAGTGATCAGCGCCGCGCGGGGGGCGAGGCCGTCTCCACGGTTCAGCGCGTCGATTACGCGGCCATCGAGTCGCAAGACGCGGCGGACGTGTCGGGGCTTGCGGATCTGGTGCCGGCGACGCACGTGCAAACCAACTCCCGCGGACAGACCATTCTCTACTTTCGGAATGCGGGGGATCGGCAGGTTGGACAGTTTTTCGACGGAGCCCTCCTGAATATTCCCTGGGACAACCGGGTCAACATCAGTCTCATTCCCGCCGGCGTGGTGGAGGAGATGACCGTCACGAAAGGCGTCCCGTCCGTCCGCTACGGGGCCAATGTCCTCGGTGGCGCCATCAACTTTCAGTCGCGCACCCTCGACGCGGAAGGGAAGCGCACCGAATTGAGGGGCGCGCTGGGCACCGCCGAGCAGCGTCGCGCCGCGGCCACCCACCTTGGGCGCACCGAGCAGTGGGACTACACGGCGGCCGTGCAGTACACGTCGCGGGGCAACGAGCCGCTTTCCCAAGACGCCAACCTGGAGTACAACCAGCCGCTCTCGGACCGACGCGTGAACACCGACCGGCAGCTCGCCGGCGGTTTCGGGCGGGCCACCCGCCGCTTCGAGAATGGGGGACGGCTTGGGGTCTCGGTGCTCCACGTCGATGCTGAGCAGGGCGTGGCGCCGGAGGGGGACGAGGCCAAACCGGGCGAGTCCCGGTACTGGCGCTACCCCCTCTGGCAGAAGTCGACCGTCATCGCCAGTGGGCAGACGCCCCTGGGCACAACCGGCTCGCTCCGCGGGGCCGCCTGGGGCAGCCGCTTTGCCCGCGACATTGCCGATTACGAAGGCATCGACTATCAGAACCTGAATCAGATTCAGGAGGGGAGAGACCTCACCGGAGGCATCCGGCTGGTCGGGACGCAGAACCTCTCGCTCGGCAGCCTCACTCTAGCTCTCAACGGCCTCACAAGTCAACACCGGACGACGGTTGATCCGGCCTCTAAGCCTTCTGACTCGACCGCCGAGTTTCGGCAGCACATCTTCAGTTCCGGCCTCGAATATGAGGCGCAGGTGCATCCCCGTGTGCAGGTCACCGCAGGGGTGAGCTTCGACGGCACGGCTACCCCTGACACCGGTCCGTTTCCGGATCGTGATCCCATTTACACGTGGGGCATGAACACCGGGATTCGGATCGACGCCGGACAGGGATGGACCGTGCGCAATCCAAACCTGCAGCCCGTGACGGCCTGGATCGGCGAGGCGGGCGTCGAATACCGCACGTCGAGGCTCTACGTCGGCTCCACCGCGTTCCTCAACCGGGTCTACGACACCATCGACAAGCGGACCTTCACCCAAGAGATTATCGACGAGGAGAATCTGCCGTCGAGCTATCTCGGGAAGGTGCAACGAATTAACCTCCTAGGAGCCCGCATCTACGGCCTCGAAACGGCGATCCGCTGGACGCCGACCGAGGCGCTCGCGCTCGATGGGAACCTCACGTGGTCACAGCCCCGAGGATTTACGGCGTCGGGCACCCAGCGGCTCGATGAGAAGCCCACCTGGCTGGGCACCGGTCGGATCTCCTACGACCTCCCGTTTGGGCTGTCGGTGATGGGACAGGGCCGCTACACGGGGGGCGTCTACGCCCGAAACGATCAGAACACCTTTGTGACGCTGCCCTCGTCTCCGTCGCTCGTTCTGGACGCTCGCCTTAGCTATGCTCTGCCGAACGTCATTGACGAAATCGGCGGAAGCGTGTACCTGCGAGGTGAAAATCTGACCGACGAGGCCGTCTTCATTGGACTCGGGCTTCCGCGGCCCGGGCGCTCCTTCCGAGTGGGCGCCGAGCTGGCTTTCTAATTCCTCGCCGGTCGGCGACGACAATGATTAGCCCGGTGTTCTCGCGAGAGCCGCAGTAGCGTCTTGTGAGAAATCCGGGTTAGGCGTCGAGGAGGTGCCGGCCGATGTCGCACTTCAGGCAGCCGCCCTCTGTACAATAGTTGCGGTGCAGTTCGTGAAGCCCCTGCGCGTCGAAGGCCGAATCGGCGTCCGTGCCGAGGTCCTCGAACCGGCGCACCACGCGGTCGCCAGAGGCGGGAAGGGCGCGGAGGAGATCGAACACCGCCGCGGCCTGGCCCTCATCGTCGCGCCGATCGGCGTCGAAGAGTAAAACTGGAGCCGCGGCGTTGACGAGGAGCGTGTCGATGCGGGAGGTCCCGAGGCTCGGATCGTGCTCCGAAGCCCGCTTGGTAAGGTGGTAATGGGTGCGCCAGAAGTCGGGCGGTTGTGCCTGCGGGGCGTCGCGGAGAGCGGGAGCTGGGGCGCTATGGTCCAGTGCGGCGCGCAGAGTGGGGAGCGGGTCGTTGGTCAGGAGGGCGCCGTCGGCGTACCAGGCGGCGGCCTGCGCGATGCGGAGGGGGGGAAAGTTGTTGGGACGCAGCCGGAAGAAGGTCCAGGCGGTCGACGCCATCGGCGACACGTCGTGCCGCACCTGAAGGCGCCGGAAGCGATCGCGGAGGTCCATCGCGTAGTCGGCCGTGTCCCGATCTGCGTCAAGCAGGTCGCTCGGCTCAGGGAGCAGTCCGGCGACACCGAGGAGGAGAGCCTCCCGATCCTGGGCAGTGTCGAGGGCGCGGAGGGACTCGGGCGGGATCCGCTCAGCGAGCGTCGACATCGGCGCGTCGTTTTTGGCGTAGCCGAGCCCGGCAAGGAGGCGTTCGTGCAGGGCCGCGTCCAGAGACGGGTTTCCGGATGTCGGAAGACGGTCCCGCTTCCGGGCCATCCGCTCTCGGGCCAGGTGGTGGATCCAGTCCCACCGCGTGTCGGCGGGCACCTTGTCCCAGCGGGACGCGCAGGGGAGCGACTCGTCGTCGGCCCGCGTGTGGAAGGCATGGAGCAGCTCGCGGAGCGGTGTTTCGAGGCGGGGGTAGAGCACAATCTCGGGCAGGGTCGACTCGTCGGACCGCAGCAGCCCGCCGGTCCACACGTCTGGGTGCAGCGTCACGTGCAGAATGACGCTGTCGTACCGGGGGTCGGTGTGGTGCTCGTGTTCGAACCACCCGCCGGAAGCGGTGTGAATCTCCACGTGCCCCCGCCAGTCCATGCCGTCGAGGCGGACGTGGGCGTTCCGGAAGTCCGGTCCGGCGTCGGTATTCAGGGTGCCTGGATCGAGCACCCGAACGGCGTCGTCGTCGGTCGTCAGGAGGTCGGTTGTGTCGAATCGTTGCTGGGCCCAGAGGTCCTGGACGAGGGCTTCGGGCACGTCCACCGTGTCGGGGGTGGGCTCGCAGCACGCCGTCGAGTCTTCGTCCGAAGCGCTGGGGGGACCGCAGAAGGAAGAGGAGGAGGGGGACGGTGCAGACATAAGAATAGAGGGCCGGCCATGAGAGTCCAAGAGGCTCTATCCGTCAGACACACGCGCCGGGTGAATCATAACGTTCCGGATGGTGGAATCTGTGGGGCCCGGAGCTTTCTTCGGAAACCGCCGTTTGGGATTTCCGCTTCGATAGAAGGTGCAAACGCCGTTTTTTCCGTCTGCTTTGTGTCTGACTCGGCTCCTTCTTCGGCTCCGGCCTGTGCCACGTGGCCGGTCTTTGGTACGATTACAGTCTTGCTGACGGGGGCTCTCATCCTGGACGTGGTGCTCGCGTCGTCCTGGGCCGATCCCTTCCGCGAGCCCGAGACATGGGTGCTGGTTGGTGTAATTGTTGGCATGGTGCTTCGGGGGACGGGGCAGTGGCTGGCGCGCCGCGGATGCACGGGCGAGGAAATCTGTCGCCGCTTGAGCCTCGGGGTGTGGGCCGCCGCGGCGCTGGGGGGCCTCATCAGTCTAGTGTTCTAAAGGGGACGATTCGAAGGGGACCAAGGCCTCCGGAGCATTCGTCCGGAACCTCGGTTCCCCAGTTGAAATCCATTCGAGGGGAACCACACTGAAAACTGACAATGCCTGTTGCCACGCGCTCGCTCATCGTGCTTGGCTTCCTGAGCCTGCCCCTCCTCGCCCGCGGCCAGTCGTACACGGGAACGGGGCACGCAGTGCGGGACGGAGACACGATTCGCCTCCTCCGCGACACAGGTCAGATTGTGCAGGTGGACCTCTACGGCATCGATGCGCCCGAGCTCGGGCAGCCCTACGGCGTGAAGGCGGCCCGAGCAGTGCGGCGAGCGGTGTTCAAAAAACGGGTCCGTGCGGTGGCGGAGGGCAGGGATGAAGACGGGCGCCCCCTGTTCGTCCTGCGGGTCGACGACCAGGTTCTGAACGAGCAGCTAATCCGGACGGGGCGTGCGTGGTGGGATCGCCCGCGGGCGACCCGCGACGACCGCCTCCGTCGGCTGGAACAACAGGCCCGAGCGGATCATCGAGGGCTCTGGGCCCAGCCGGATCCCGTGCCGCCCTGGAAATGGCGGGCCGAAAAAGAGGGATTGTAGGAGCTTTCAATTTTGCTTTGTGCCGCTCAACCGGCACCTTTTGAACGGTCTCCCGGGTGCCGTTCGTCGCCATAATTCCTTCGCATCTTGCGTTCATGAATGCATTCTCGTCCCCCTCCGTACAGCTCCGGGCGCTCTGCCGCGCCCATCCGCGCGCGCCGAAGGTCGTGCTCGTGCCCCGGAGCCAGATCGGACGCGCCCTCGAAGACGCCCTCGCCCGCGCTGAGGGAGGATGGGCGGGCGTCACCACCTGCATCGTGCGCCACTTCACCGAGCGGGTGGCCCGGCCCCGAATTGCGGCATCGGGCCGTGCGGAGCTGCCGGTGGGGGGGCGCTCGTTCCTGGCGGCGCGCCTCTTGGGCGACCTCGACCGGCGCGGGCGGTTCGACGGGCTGCCGGGCCCTGGACAGCTGGCCGGGACGGTCGCTGAGGCCATCGAGACGCTCCGGCGGGGCGGTGCCTCGATGAAAGACGTGCAGGCCCGGGCCGAGGCTGCAGACGCGTCGGCGACGTTTCGGGTCGTGGCGGCCTGCTACGAGGGCTACCTGGAGGCGCTGGACGAGACGGGCCTCTATGACGACGCGCAGGTCTTCCGGTGGGCGACCGAGCAGGTGACGGAGACCGCCGCCCCATCGGTGTCGCAGTCCGTCGTGGCGGTGTGCGACGCGGTGGACCTGCCGGAGCGGGCGTGTGCGTTTCTGCGCGCCGTGCGGGCATCGTGTCGGGCCTTCTACCGGATCGGTCGCCCGAAGCCCGAAGACCCACCCCCGCAGACGGCCGCCGCCCGCTTTGCGGACGCGGCCCCCCCACCCTCCGACCGCGCCCCCGACGAGTCCGACCGCAGTCTGCACGTGCGCCGCGCGGTGGGGGCCGGCAACGAGGTCGATGCGGTCTTCCGAGATCTTCTGGAGGCCGAGGTGCCGCTCGACGACGTGGAGATTGCCGTGGCCGGGGAGCAGCCGTACGTCTCGCTGATCGCCGATCGGGCCGAGCGGATGGGCGTGCCGGTCTCGGTGGGCCCCGGCCGCCCCGCCGCCCAGACCCGCACCGGAACGGCGCTGGAGATCGAGGAGGAAGCCGGAGCGGTCGACCTGGAGGCCCACGAGGTGGCAACGCTCCTGGCCGCTCGTCGCTACGAGCCGGGGCGGGAGGGCTACGCGACGGCCTTCCGCACCGCCTCCGGACGCGTGGACGAGCGAATCGCCGGTTTGGAAGGCAAGGGGCTGGACCCGGACCGGGATCGGCAGCAGCGCCGACAGCTCGAGTTTGTACACCGGCTCGTGCAGCAGCTTCTCGACCTCGTTCCCCGTAAGGCGTCGGTCCGGACGATGGCAACGCGGGCGCGAACGTTCGTCGAGGACTTTGGGCCTGTGGATCCGCCGCCCGACGGCACGCCGGAAGAGGAGCGGACGCTCGACGAGGCGGCTCGAACCGTCCTCTGGCAGCGAATCGACCGCCTCACGCGCCTACCCATCGACTATGAGGCCTCCGGCACGGCCCACGTGGTGCCGCTCGAAAGCGCCGGGTACGGCGGCCGCTCGCACCTCTTCGTCGTCGGCATGGACAGCGACACCCTTTCAACAGTTGCGGTGGAGGACGCTCTCCTCCGAGACCACGACCGCCGCGCCCTCAGCGAGTCCCTCGAGAGCGTTCTCCCTGAGCGCCGCCCCGCTCCCGACGAGGCCCAGTGGCGATACGAGCGGGCCCTCGCGCGACAGTCGGGCGCCCTGGCCCTCTACTCCCGCGTCTTCGACGTCGACAGTGGCGAGGAGCGCTACCCATCGCCGCTCTTCCTTCGGCTGGAGGCGGAGGCCGACAGTGCTTCCTCAGGTGCATCAGGGACCCCGGAGGACGTAGAAGGATTTCTGCCGGTCCTCGGTCGGCTTCACGTCAGCGACGGGGAGGCGTGGCTGGCAGCCTATCGCGCTCGGAAGCACGCTCCGCCAAGCCCTGAGACGGCCCGGGCTGAACTCGAAGAGAAGCATCCGTGGATCCGCCGCGGGGAGCGCGCCCGAGAGGCCCGTCACTCCGACGAATACACCGTGCACGACGGGCTCCTCGCGGACGGCACCCACCCGGAACTGGACTTCCTTCGGGGCGACTATGACGGCGGCCCGATGTCCGCTGGGCGCCTGGAAACCTTCGCCGAAACGCCCTACCTTTATTTTCTCCAGTACGTGCTTGGGGTGGATCCGCTCGACGAGCCCGCGCTGGACGACGAGCCCTGGCTCAACGCCCGCCGCCGGGGCAGTCTTCTGCACGTCACCTTCGAATCCTTCATGACGACGCTGCGAGAGCGTGGCGAGCGGCCGCAGCCCGAACACGAGGCCCTCCTGGAACGCGTGCTCGAGGACGAACTG
>PXSX01000178.1 GCA_003022655.1 Bacteroidetes bacterium QH_1_64_81
GAGCAGGGGCAAATCCAGGTTGGGCAGGACGTGCCCATTCAGACGACCGACTTTGCGGGCAACACCGTCACCGAGTTTGTCCAGACCGGCATCATTATTGACGTGACCCCGACCCTGCTCAGCCAGCCCGTGGCCGATACGGCCAGGGCGCCCGTTTTGGACTTTATCCACATGGACGTGAAAGTCGAAGACTCGAACAGCCAGCCCAGCCCTGCAGGGACCATTATCAATCGGAACCAGGCAAACACACAGATCCTTCTGCTCGACGGCGAGGCCACGGCCATTGGCGGGCTCATTTCGACCCAGAAGACGACCTCTCGGAGTGGGGTGCCGGTCCTCAAGGACCTGCCGGGCTGGTTCTTTGGGCTCCGCTACATCTTCGGCACCGAGCAGACAAACGTTACCAAGCAGGAACTCTTAATCGTGCTTCAGGCCGAGGTCGTGGACCCACTCCGGGCGCGAGCGAAGGAGAAGTTTGAGAACGAACTCATTGATCAACGACGTCAGAATGCGCGCGAAGCGCTGCGTCGGCTCGGCAAGCGCTATCCGGAAAAGTCCCAATTTCCGAAGCCGAAGACGAAGGAGGACCCCGTGAATCCGGAGAAGTGACCGACAGCATTCGGGCATACGGCAATCGCATCAAATGCTCTTGCCCCGAAAATACCGCTCAAGGCATTCTCTGCTCACAGAAACACCCCCATCGTCGCTCTGAGCTTGACTCAGAGATTGCGCACGGTCGGGGGGCCGGACGACCGGATTCCCTTCGTGAACGAGAAGCAAATTCGGGGACAGATGGAGGGCACGGACCTGCTCCTGGCCAGTGTGGTGCCCAGCATGTTCGAGGGCCCCGTGAGCGACCGGGCCGCGTGGATGAACGACCTGCTGGAGTTCGAGGATACTCTCAAGCTGTGTCGGCGGGTCGGCTGTCCGCGGGTGACGATCAGCCCCTTCGCGGCGGAGCCTGGGGTGTCGGTGGAGCCGATGGCCGAGGCCCTGCAGCAGGCCGGCGAGAAGGCGGCTGAGCACGATCTCCTCGTCGCGGTGCGCAACGGGCCCGAAACCGCCTGCCCCACCGGACAGGCCCTCGCCGACCTGCTGGCCCGCGTCGACGCCGCGAATGTGCGAGCGGCGTGGAATCCGGTAGGCGCCCTCCGGGCCGGCGAGGATCCCGCCACGGGCCTCACGGCGCTCGCGGGGCTCGTGACGCTCGTCCGCTGCAGCGACGGCCGCGTGGAGGGGGGGCGCTGGGTCGACACGCCGCTCGGGGACGGAGCCGTGGGGTGGATGGAGCACCTCCAGCAACTGGCTGCGCAGGGCTTCCGGGGCCCGATCAGCCTCGAAGTTTACCTGGAGCCGCGCCCGAAGCACGGCCTCCGGTCGGCCACGACCCTCGTCCACATGATCCGCGACGTGCGGGCCGGAGCTAACCTGGACTGACGGCGATGGGGAACCGACGGCGACGGGGAAACTCCCATCGAACCGTGCTCGTATCGCCCGATGGTCTTTCTTTTCCGCTGCGATTCCCTCGGCTCAATTCTATTCGTTGCATGTCCGTCTCTCGCGACGACGTTCGGCACGTGGCCCAGCTTGCCCGGCTCGACTTCTCGGAGGACGAGGAGGCGCAGATGGCCGACGAGCTCAGCCAGATCCTCGACTACCCAACGTCTTTCGGCCGGATGCGGTGGAGCAGCGGATCGATCGTGCTCAGGCCCTCGAACCGGCCCCGGAGGCCGACGACAAATACATTCGGGTGCCGAAGGTGATTGAGTAAGACGACGGGCATCCCGAAGGGCCTGCTGGGCCCGGCGGACGCCCTATCCGCCCGCGTCGTGTGAGAATACCGTAACGGCTTCCGCCAACGGAACCCTGCGGGCTCGTTTATGTGTCACGACACACAAATTGGAAACGTCGACGTGTACTGACGCCATGGGGCAGATCCTTCGGGATCACATTAAGCAGACGGTGCCCTTTGAGGACGAGGCCCAGGAGGCGATGTTAAACCTCTTCGTCGCGGCGGCCCACGTACGGCGTCGGGTCGAGCGCGTTTGCCGGAAGTACGACCTCCAGTTTAGCCACCACAACGTCCTTCGCATCCTTCGCGGGGTGCATCCGGACGGGCATCCGCGCTGCGAGATCGTTGAACGCATGCTGGACCCGTCCCCGGACGTGACGCGCCTGATCGACAAGCTCGTGGATCGGGGGCTCGTCCGGCGCTCGACGAGCGAGGAAGACCGTCGCATGACGATGCATACCATTACGGACGAGGGGTTGGACCTGCTCAACGACATGGATCCGGAAATTCGGGACGTGCAGCGGTGGTTCGACGAACG
>PXSX01000179.1:0-4428 GCA_003022655.1 Bacteroidetes bacterium QH_1_64_81
CCAGTAATGCCTCCGTGTGCCCCTGCCCGGCCGTCTCGATGAGCACCAGCGGGTTCCAGGCGTACAGCAGCACGTTGCGGGCGGTGGTGAGGCGGGCCAGCAGAAGGACGCCCGCACATTCGGCCGTTACGAACACCGCCTTGAGCACGTAATAGGGCAGGACCCAGTTTCCGTCGTAGAACAGCGCTCCCAGCGCAAAGAAGAGCTGCGAGATCGGCGGATAAATGCTGTAGTAGTCCGGCGAATTTAGCTCTTGATAAAGTGTATTATCCTGAAACGCTTCAAGCTCCGAAGCAGACGGCACGAACTTGTAGGGATTGATGCCCTCCCACTGCAGCATTCCATCCCAGATGTACCGAAACGGATCGTCCGTCAGTCCCGGCATCAGGGGAAGAAACGCCAGTCGGAGGAGCAGTGCTCCCCACAGCACCTCCGTCAACGAGAGTGAATCGCGCCGCCAGAGCAGCAGCAGTCCGCCGCTACTTAAGATGGCAGCGGCAACGAGCAGAGGCCACGTCGAGCGAAACGCCGCCCACACCGAACACGAAAGCAGAAGCAGCCCGGTACCGATCAGCAAACTCCGCGACTGCCGATCGTGCTGATGGGGACTGAAGGCATCCACGGCGGCAGTGAAAAAGCGTGACGTCAGTGAAGCGTCCCGTCCGTGTCCCGTCGCCCATCCATGTTACGCGCGCTCTGGGCTTAGCGCACGACGGCGGCCTTCTTAATTACTGAGGACGCGTCGGGGGCCTCCACGCGGACGAGGTAGATGCCCGAAGGAACCTTCTCGCCGCGACGGGTGCGGAGGTTCCAGGTCACCGTCCGCTCGCGACGGTCTGCAATCGAGAGCACTTTCACGAGTCGCCCGGCCGGACTGTAAATCCGAACGGTGGCGTTCTTTGGAAGCTGACCGACCGTCAGTTCTTGCTCAGAGCGGGAGGCTCTTACCGGATTTGGGAAGACCATCACGTTGCCCCCATCGACGAACTGACTAAGCCGTACTGTGGCCCCTTCCTGTACGAGGGTGCTTCCCGACACGCTCCGTAGCGAAGAGAGCTTCAGGGACGCCTCCTGACCAGTAGCCCCCACGACGACCCCGTCGAGCGCAAGGGTCACAGTTTGGGGCGATTCACTCTCGGCATTCACATTCTCTACGGTTCCGTACGGCCGGACCGTGTAGTTCTCGCGGTTTCGGGCCGTCGAACCCACGAGCGGCTCGCTGAAGGTCAGACGCACGCGCTGCTCACCGAGCGCCGAGAAGTCTTCGACGAAGAGGGAGCGGTCAGGAGCGGCTGGGAACGCGACCTGGACCCTGGTTTGCGCGACGAGAAGGCCCGTCTCGTCCGTGAATGCTTTCCAGGAGAGTGGGGCCTGCTGCCCGGCCACCTCCTCCGCAAACTCCAAGACGAGTCCGCGGCCGTCGTTGCTGCGCAGGACCGAGCCGGGGGCGCCGTACCCTGTCAGTTCGAACTCTTGTGCGTCCGGAATAGGGGCGATTCGCTCCGTGAATCGGAGCCGGACGGTGGACGGATCGGGATACTGAAGGTCCGCCACCGTGGCGGAGTCGTGCGGTCGGACCAGGCGCTCCGGCGAGAGGGGCGACATCTCCCCGTCCGTCCATGCTTCGAGGGCAAATCGAAGGCGGGACGAGTTGGCGATCACGACGGACGAATTTGTGCTCGTCCGCACCGGATCGAGGGCCGCGTCCGGGGGGCCGGCGTAGACCCTCACCGAGTCCGCTCCCGAGGCGCGCCACTCCAGGCGACTGCCCGAGGGCCCGGTGGGCACGGCTCGCACCCAGCGGGGCGGCGGGCGACCCACCCCGGACGCGTCGACCGTGTACCGACGAAGAGTCTCGCCTGTCGTCGCCGTTAGCAACGAAGGACGTCCAGTTCCGTTGAAGTCGGTCGTCACCAAGCTTCGACTCCTGACGGCAGGGTTCGCCCGGTCCTGATAGAGAACCTGGATCGAACTCGGACCCGACGCCCCCAGCACGAAAAGAGACGGCGGGTGGGCAATGGCAATCTCATCGCGGTCGTCATCGTCAAAATCGGCCGTCGTGAGGGCTCCACGCGACCGCTCACCGGCCACTGGCAGTCGATAGATCCGCTTGTAAGCATCGTCTCCCGTTGCGCTCCAGACGTGATAGAAACTGATGGGAGGCTCCGGCGCTCCTCCATCGAGCGGCGACGGGCTGTACGTGTTGTGAGTCACAAATTCCGGACGCCCGTCGCCGGTCACGTCCCCCACGGCGAAGCGTTTGTCCGCCGCGAAGCGATCCGTTTCGTGGGTCCAAGCGACCTCGACCTCCCCACTCGGTGTTGCCTCGTAGAGGATCCAGTTCCCATCCCGGTCCCCGACCAACAGATCCTGCAGCCCATCCCCGTCAAAGTCGCCTGTTGCGGCATTCGGTGCGGCACGCAACGTGTCGGAGCGATCCTGCGTCGTAGGGTTGTCGAGACGCTCAATGCGCTGGAACGAATTCCCCTGACGCTCCAGGACGCGCCATTCGGTCCGAGCAGAGCCCGACTTCCAGTTGCCGACGATTTCACCGGTTCCATTCGCATTGAGGTCCGTAAGCCGGGCGCCGTGTAGCGACGGCCCCTCCTGAGACGACGTGACCGCGCTCGTGTCCGCGTAGACGAGCTCCTTGGGCAGCAGGTCGGATGATCGCTGTTCCAAAAGAATGGTAGCGCCGTTGACCTGCATGAGAAGCTCTTTCTGCCCGTCTCGATCGGTGTCGCCCACGTCCTTCGGAAAAAGACGGGCAAGGAGCGTGTCGGCCGGGGCAAACCCCGACGGCGTCCATTCGAACGCGCGGAGGGTGTCCGATAGCCCTCCGTGCCGACCCGCAAACTGGTTGAGGACGATTTCGGGAAGGCCGTCTGCGTCGAAGTCGGAAGACCGGGGCAGCAAGGTGCCGCCGGGCACGCTGGTCTCCTCGCGTCGGAAGAAGGACGGATTCGACTCGTCGGCGGGCACAGACAGCACGGTGTCAACGGTCGTCTGCAGCCCGCTCCGATTCGTCAGCGTGACCTTGACGGAGGCCTCTCCCCCCAGCCCCGTCTCGTCCGTCCAGGTGAGGCCCTGCCGACTGGAGGCGAACTCGCCCTCACGGATGGCGGTCTCCCCTCGAATCTGGACTTCCATGTCAGACTGCACCGTATCGTCGGACGCCAGGTCGGCCAGGATACCCCACGCGCCGTCCACACGGCCGGCGCCCAGGAACTCCACCTCCGCCGCGGGCGGGGTTCGGTCAATGACTACGCGACGACGGTCTTCGATCGTCTGCCCGTCGGTGAGGGTTGTGGCAAGCCGGAGCGTATACTCCCCCTCGTCGAGGGACGCAGCGTCCCAGGTGGCGAGCGTATCCCGGTGCGCAGGCGTCTCCGACGGTCCCGCAATTCGCACCCAGGGATCCGAACGCGAGTCGAGGTTGCGAGTCCCTTCCGCGTAATACACCGCGTACTCCTTGAAGCTGGGATCGAGCGCGGTGCCCACGACCGGCAGGGGCGCCGTCCCCTGAACGCCGTCATTGTGAGCGGGAGCGTGGAGGGTCGTCTGCGCCGGGTAGGACCGGAGGAGGCCGCGGGCCACGTCGAGGCGTCCCGCCCCCGTCGTATGGTTCCACGGGGCGCCGCCAATGGGGGCCGCCGTGCCGGTGAGAATGCTCTGGACGGCGGTTGGGGACAACGTCGGATCGACCGAGCGAAGCAGGGCCGCCGCGCCTGTCGCCTGAGGGGCCGAGAAGGACGAGCCGTCCGATGGTCCGTACAGATCTTTCTGGCGGACCGGCTCATCGTCCAACAGTCGCTGGCGGGGGTATTGAGTCGTAAAGACGTTGCTGCCCGGTGCTCCAAGATCCACGCCAATGCCGTGCTGGCTCCGGCTGAAGTCGGGAACTCCCTCCCCATCCTCCGCCAGCCACAGGACCGAGACGACGCTCGGGTAGTCCGATGGATAGTGCGGGTCGTCGATCGCCCCTGCGTTGCCGGCCGAGGCCACCACCACCGTCCCCTGACGGATGGCAAACTCGATGGCGTCTTTAAGCAGGGGCGCCGAACGGGAGCGTCCGAATGAGAGATTGAGGACATCAATCCCCTGCTGTGCCCCGTACACGATGGCCGCGGCAATGTCGTCCGTCTGCCCGCGCCCGTCGGCCCCGAAGGCGCGGAGGGCGACGAGGCGCGTTCGGGGGGCGACGCCAACGACACCGTCCTCCGAATCAGGCGCGGCCGCAGAAATGATACCGGCCACGGCCGTGCCGTGCCCCGAGAAGAAGCCGAGCGAGTCCGGGGAGGGATCCGGGTCGCGATCCTCGTATTCCCCCTCCGGAATCGCGTTGGGACGATCGACGAAGTCGTACCCCACCACGTCGTCGACGTAGCCATTTCCGTCGTCGTCCGTCCCATTTCGGGTCTCGTCGGG
>PXSX01000179.1:4517-5217 GCA_003022655.1 Bacteroidetes bacterium QH_1_64_81
CCGAGAGGGCCGTTGAATCCTGCACCGTGAGCGTAAACGCCGGGATGGTTTCCTCGCCTGATTGCTTCGTCGGCGTCGCTGGAGAAGCCAAGACAGACGTTGACGACACGACGCCCGCCAAGTTGGCCATTGGGCTGCGGAGGCGATCAACGAACGCGGCGGACGCAGACGACGACGCCCGGACAATTAGCTCCGGGGATGGGTTAGAGGAGGGTTGAGCCTGAAGGGCAGAGACCATCCCTACCGATGCTAATGAGATCAGCGTAGCTAGCGCCAGAGTTTTTCCTGCAATAACGGACATTAAACAAGGGTTGGATCACTAAAGCATCATCAACTCCTTCGGGGATCGCGTCAGGTTTTCGCTTCCGTCGGCGCGCAAGACAATAATGTCTTCAATTCGAACCCCGTAGTTCTGCTCAGGCACGTACACTCCTGGCTCAATGGTCACGCATGCCCCTTCTGGGAGTTCGTCGTCCGCCGTGCGAGAAACCCGCGGCCACTCATGTACCTGGAGGCCTAGTCCATGCCCCAAGCCATGGGAGAAATAGTCATCGAGGTCGGCCTTCTCAAGGATGTTGCGGGCAGCGCCATCCAGCTCCTCCCCAGTCATGCCGGCCTGTGCGACGTCGAGCGCCGCCTCCTGCGCCTGCAACACCGCCTCGTACCCGCGACGCGCCTCGGGTCCCGGATCGCCGAGCGC
>PXSX01000179.1:5344-12095 GCA_003022655.1 Bacteroidetes bacterium QH_1_64_81
GATGAAGTCAACCACCGCCTCGAAGACGGACTCGGTGATTGACTGAGCGGCCCGAATCTGCTCCACTTCCGTACGGTCCTTGGAGGCCACCTGCATCGTAAGCACCTTAGTCGTGGGCACCCACTCAACGGTGTCGTGGGTCTCGGCCAGATTATCTCGCCGGGCCACGCTGACGGAATCGGCCTGGAATGCAACCTTAGAGAAGGACTTGAGGAGCCCCTCTTCGTCCACGAGATCAGACAGGCCGTTCTCAGCGATATGGACCTCGGCACCCGCGACCTCGGCGCGGGCCTGTTCCGTGTAGCGACCATCGGTAACGAACTGCGCCGACTCGGGCCCAACGACCAAAAGGCCGTTCGATCCTGTGAATCCACAGGTCCAGCGGATGTCGAGTAACGACGTGAGCAACAACGCATTGGCGTCAAGGTCCTCCAGCCGACACTGAACCCGAGAAATGCGATTGGCCATCCGGACAGACCGATGGGAAAATTAAGCAATCGAGACAATGAGCGTCACTGAGCTACTCGCTCCGCGACGATGAATTGGAGTAGTAATTTGGGGACTCTTTCGTGATCTCGACGTCGTGCGGATGACTTTCGCGCAGTCCCGCGGCGGTGGTGCGCACGAACTGAGCCGACTCGTAAAGGTCGGAGGTTTCCTCGCAGCCGCAATAGCCCATGGCGGCCTGTAATCCCCCCTTCATCTGATGGAGCACTTCACTGAGGGTGCCGCTGTACGGGACCCGTCCTTCGATCCCCTCGGGCACGAGCTTGCGGAGCTCATCCTCAGCGTCCTGGAAGTATCGGTCCTTGCTTCCATCTTCCATGGCCTCCACCGAGCCCATGCCCCGGTAGCTCTTGTACTTGCGCCCCTCGTAAATAATTGTCTCGCCCGGGCTCTCCTCCACACTGGCGAAGAGACTGCCAATCATGACGGCACTGGCGCCTGCGGCGAGGGCCTTGGGAATGTCCCCCGTCTGCTTAATGCCTCCGTCGGCAATCACCGGAACTCCGTCTGGGCGGGCCTCTTCGGCACACTCCATGACCGCCGTGAGCTGGGGAACCCCCACACCGGCAACGACCCGCGTCGTGCAGATGGAGCCCGGCCCGATGCCAACCTTTACACAGTCGACACCTGCATCGATGAGCGCACGCGCGCCCTCGGCCGTTCCGACGTTGCCGGCCACGATGTCGACTTCCGATTCGAACCGCGATGAGATGCCCCGAATGGTTTCGAGCACACCTTCAGCGTGGCCGTGGGCTGTGTCCACCACGACGAAATCCACTCCCATTTCCACCAGGGTCGCGACCCGGTCCATCACCTGCGGGGTCACCCCGACGGCGGCCCCCACGCGCAGGCGGCCGTGATCGTCCTTGCAGGCATTTGGGTGCTTGCGTCGCTTGCGGATGTCCTTAAAGGTGATGAGCCCCTTCAGGTAGCCCTCGTCGTCGACCACCGGGAGCTTTTCGACCTTGTGGTCTTGTAGCACCTCCACCGCCTCGTCCAGGGTCGTCCCTACCGGCACCGTCACCAGATCGTCGACCGTCATCATCTCGCGGATCAGGGTGTCGCCCTCCAACTCGAACCGGACGTCCCGATTCGTGACGATCCCGACGAGCCTGTTGGACTCGTCGACGACCGGGATGCCGCCGATGGAGTAGTGGCTCATCATATTGCGGGCATCCTGCACCGTGTCGTGCGGCGAAATCGTAATCGGATCGAGGATCATGCCGTTCTCCGACCGTTTTACGCGGCGCACTTCGGCGGCCTGCTCTTCGATCGGCATGTTCTTGTGCAGCACGCCGGCGCCCCCCTGCCGGGCCAGGGCGATCGCCATGTCGGCCTCGGTGACCGTGTCCATAGCCGCCGACAAGACGGGGACGTTCAATTTGATGTTTTGGGTCAGCCAAGACGACGTGTCCGCCTCGCGGGGCATCACTGTCGAGTGCCCCGGCACGAGAAGCACGTCGTCGTAGGTGAGGCCCTCGGTCTTGATCTTGTCGTCGGCCGCGCTGTCGGGAATGCCGTTCGTGACCGGTTGTGTCATCGGATAGATAGAAGCTATTGCAGGTCAACGCGATTGTAGAGTTCGCGGACATCGTTGGGGTCCAGGCGGCGCCACTCGCCGCGTTGGAGGGGGCCCGTCGTCAGGTGGGCATACTTGGCCCGCTCAAGTTGTACGATGTCGTGGCCGAGGGTCTCCATCATTCGGCGGATCTGGCGGTTCCGCCCTTCGTGCAGCTCCAAGGCCACATCGGTCTTGCTCTGTGGGTCGAGGTAGGCCACCTGATCGGCCGCCGCTTCCCCATCGTCGAGCTCGACGCCTCGCCCTAGTCGATCCAGTTGATGAGGTTTCACGCGGTCCTGCGTCCGGACGTAGTAGATTTTGGAGACCTCGAACCGAGGGTGCATGAGCCGGTGGGCCAGGTCGCCGTCGTTCGTTACGAGGAGTACGCCGGTGGTATTCCGATCCAGACGCCCCACGGGAAAGATCCCGGAGGGATTGTCGTCGGGCACCCCGATCACGTCGAGCACGGTTTGGCGGCCCTTCGGGTCGTCGGTGGTGCTGATCGTGTCTTTCGGCTTGTTCAGCAGAATATACTCAAACTCGAGGGGATACACCTTCTCCCCATCCACCGTCACCGTCTGGCCTTCGTGCACTCGCGTGCCATGCTGGGTGACCGTCTCCCCATCAATCGAAACGCGGCCCTGCTCCACGAGCTGATCGGCGTCGCGGCGGGAGCAGACGCCGGCGTGCGAGATGTATTTGTTGATCCGCATGCCCTCCCGCTCGGTCCGGTCGTCGTGGGATGACATGTCGAAGTGTGCGGGCATTTGAGGCGTTACTCGAAGTCAGTCGTCATTTCCTTCGGGCCCCTCCGTCGCGTCCGCGTCGAGCATATCGACCGAGATGCCCTCCTCCCGGTCGAGCTGGAGAAGCTTGGCGCGTTCGTCGTCGAACGCAGGGTCGTCGAGCAAATCTTCGACCTCCCGGAGCGTCGGCAGATCATCCAACTCATCGAGGCCAAACTGCTCCAGAAAGCGATCGGTGGTGCCGTAAAGCAAGGGCCGACCGACCCCGGACGAAATCGACCTCGGGACGCGTGACGGGCTGTCGGTACGCGATGACGGCGAGCGTCTCCATGAGGGAGCGCGAGAGGCTCGTCTCCTGGTCCTCCACGTAGTAGGTTTTTGCGAAGGGCGAGAGCGAGGAGTGGGTCACCATTCGGTACCCCCCGGCCCACGACTTGATTTCGAATGCCCGGCCTTGCTCGGCGTACGCGTCGTTCAATCGGTCGACCGCGGCGACCACCTCGTCGTCGGACGGCTGAGACCGGCCGGTCACGTCCGCGACAATCTCCGCAATCCGATCGGGGGCCACCGGCTCGTCGGCCGCGAAAATAATGGCCTCCGCGGCCTCATCGAGCGTGGGGGACGGCGGGGGCTCGGTGGAAGGGTCGGCATCAATCATGCAACGGGGAGGATCGAAACGAGACGCGCAGAGTCCAGACGGGCCTGCCAACACGCCCAGGGCACG
Source organism: Bacteroidetes bacterium QH_1_64_81 (assembly GCA_003022655.1). The sequence goes on from PXSX01000179.1 coordinate 8,883, forward strand.
ACCATGTGCGGGGTGGACCCGCTCGGTCGCTTACGTGATGGACTGGAAGGAGGACGGGAGCCCGTTGCCACCTCCCGATTCTTTGACGGCGGGCCGCGTGGGGGCGTCGGCGGGCGGGTCCTCGTCGGTGCAGTAGGTCTCGAATGCCTCGACCAGGTCGCTCGCAATGACGTTGGCGTTCCGCCCCTCAATGTGTTTTCGCTCCACCAGGTACACGGGCTCGCCGTCGCGGAAGAGGGCGAAAAAGGGCGAGGACGGAGGAATGCCCGCCAGGTACTCCCGGGCGCGTTCCGTCGCCTCCAGGTCCTGGCCGGCAAACACCGTCACGTAGCGATCCGGCTGCTGATCGGTGGCCTCCTGCGCTTTGGCCACGGCGGGCCGCGCGTTGCCGGCGGCACAGCCGCACACAGAGTTAATGACGAGCAACATCGTTTCGTCCTGTGCCTCGTCAAAGGCGGCATCAACCTCGTCGGCCGTACGCAGCTCCTCGACACCGAGCTGGGTCAGCTCCTCGCGCATCGGCTCGACCATTTGCTTGGGATACGGCATAAATCGGCAAACACATTCCTGCGGGAAAGACGCGAGGTCCTCTTTGATCTCCAAGGACATGATGGGGTGTGCAACGACCGGCGGATTTCGTTGATCCGTTCCGTGGATGATGTGCCCCTCGTGGGCGGCAAGAATGCCTCTCTCGGGGAGATGATTGGCGCCCTCAAGAACGAGAGCATTCGGATGCCGGGCGGCTTCGCCACGACCGCCGACGCCTACCGGTACTACTTGGCGGCCAACGATCTCCAAGGCGCAATTCAGGCCCAGCTGGAAGCGCTGAAGATCGGCGAGCAGTCGCTCGGCGAAGCCGGTGCGTCCGTCCGCGAGCGCATCCGGGGCGGCACTGTCTTCGACGCGATGGCCGGCCATTCGGGAGGCCTACCACGGCCTTGAGCCCACGACGCCGAGGCGGTCGACGTGGCGGCCAACCCGCCGTGCAACATCCAAGACCTCGTGCTCACCATCCCGCCGCCGGGCCCCTGGTCGAGCTCCCTGCAGGAGAAAAGCCGGGTCGGTGAACCAGAAGTCAGGGCGAGCCCACTCCGGGTGTCGAACGCTAGTAACCCGGATTCTGAACCAGGTTCGGATTTCGGTCGATCTCTTCGTTCGGGAAGGGCAGGAAGTAGTTTTTGTCCTTCCAATCCCGCTCCTGGAGATTAATGACCTTGAAGTAGTAGTCGTACGCATCGTCGGACGCGACCAGCTCCCCGAGCGCCATTCCCGAATACTGGTCAGGATCGCCCCGGAGGATGCCTGTGGCCTCGATGCCATGGGCATCCATGTAGCCCTCCGGTCCCATCTTCCAGCGCCGCACATCGAAGTAGCGGTGGCCCTCGTAGGCCAACTCCACCTCCCGCTCCTCGCGGACGTGGGTCATGAACTCCGACTTCGACCCGAAGTCCGACGACGTAATCGGGGGCATGCCCACTCGTGTGCGCACCATGTTCAGGGCCTCCATCGCGCTCATCGAGCCGGATCCACTCGTCTGAATGTTGTCGAGTTCAGCTTGGGCCTCGGAGTAGTTCAGCAGAACCTCCGCGTAGCGGACAAAGATCCAGGGATTGTACGCCTGTTCCTGATGCGGGACGATGTCGCGGTCCACAAACTTTCGCAGGTTGTATCCAGTCCGTGACGAGTTCCAGGGCTGTGGCCCTTCCGGTGTGTCGAGGCCGAACTCCATCGTCCCGTCCGGCATCTCGTACAGGCCGGTCTGAATTACGCCGACCGGGTCCGTAGTCGCAGGTTTGCCCTGGGGCCGCGCCCGCCAGTCGGCCCCGCTAAACTGAATGTTGGCGTAGAACCGGGGATCTCGGTTCTCGAATGGGTTTTCGGCGTCGACCGAGTCGCGGTCCGGCTCCCGGGCCTCCGGAGTAGAGGGTGTGGGATCGGCCCCTTCCCACTCAAAGTTCGACCCGTCGGCCATGTCGTAGGCGTCGACGTGCTGTTGCGTCGGGGTGTCGCCGGACCAGGAGAAGTATCCGTTCGGGCTCGTGTACGTGGACTGGTCGTGGTTGTAGCTGGCGTCCTCGTTGAAGTACCGGGCCCAGATCGTGCCGCTGGGGTTGCCCTTCGTAAAGAGCTCGTGGTAGGCCTGATGGGACGACGTCTGTTCGAGGCTGTACGCCCCTAGGTCGATGACCGCCTCGGCGGCGTCCCGGGCCTTTTCCCAGCGACTCGTCTGGTCGCCGCTCGTGTAGCTGACGTACTGCGCCTTGTTGGACCCGCTGAAGGGACTCTTCGACCCGGCGTACAGGTCGCTGGCCGCGTAGAGGAGCACGCGCGACTTGAGGGCCATCGCGGCCCCTTGCGTCGCGGCCCCCTTCCGGCGCGGATTCATGCCGAGCAGGGTCGCCGCGGAGTCGAGATCCGCCACGATGAAGTCGACGGTTTCCGCGAACGTCCCGCGCTCAGTCTGATACTGGGCAACGTTTCCCGACAGCTCAAACACCTCGTCGATCAGTGGGACGCCCCCGTAGAGCTTCATCAGGTTCTGGTAGAAGAAGCCCTTCAGGAAGTAGGCCTCCCCTAAAAGCTGATCCCGCATGTCACTGGGCATGTTCTGATTCCCCTTCATGTTTTTGATGAAGAGGTTCAGGTCCCGAATCGAGGAGTAGACGCTGTTCCAGTTGTAGCCCTGGTACGGCGGGTTGTCGGGCGGCCGCCAGCCCGGCGAGTCCCAGATGCCGCGGTCGCCCGGCGTGAGGGTCGACTGGATATTCTGGTCCCCCGGGTGGCCATGTGTATTGAACGCCTCGTCGACGGCGCCCGGCGTCGGCATAGGGTCGCCGTAGCCCAGGCCTGTGCGGGCGTAGATGTCGTTCAGGTATGACTGGGCGAGGGCGGGATCCTGAAAGACCTGGTCGGCAGCGAGCTCATCCTTCGGCTCCAGGTTGAGGCTGTCGCAGCCCGTCAGGAACAGGAGCGAGCCAACGAGAAGAGTAGCGAAAATGCGAGTTGGGAATCTCATGGGTTTAAAAAAGCTACCCTCAAATGATGCGTGAGAGGTCTTGTGGGCTCGGTTCAGCCCCGCTCGCTGTTAGAGGGGGCACGGGGATCGACGCCCTGAGCGCAGGCTACAGGCCCATCCGAAGGCCAAACGTGTAGGCCCGCTCCGGCGGATACACGTGGCCGGCATTGTTTCGAATCTCCGGGTCCACGACCTCA
>PXSX01000180.1 GCA_003022655.1 Bacteroidetes bacterium QH_1_64_81
CATGACGACGGAGGCCGAGGCGCGGACGCTGGCCGAAATGCTCGTGGCCATCGGGGCTGAGCACGACACGCCCGTGGTGGCGATGATGACGAACATGGACGTGCCCCTCGGCCGCGCCGTGGGCAACTGGCCGGAGGTCCGGGAGGCCATCGCCTGCCTGCGCGGCGAGCACGCGGAGGCCCCCCTCATGCAAATCGTGCGCGGCCTGGCGGGGGAGATGATTGCGCTGGGCGGGGCCGCCGAGTCGCCCGAGGCGGGGCGAGAGACGGCCCGTGCGGCCCTCGAAAGCGGCGACGCGCTGGAGCGCTTCCGTCGCCTGGTAGAGGCGCAGGGCGGCAATCCGGCGGTCATTGACGACCCGGACACGCGTCCTGACAGCACACCGGTGGCGACCGTGACGGCGCCCGCCGGTGTAGATGGCTACGTAGTGGACCTCGACGCCCGTTCCATCGGGCAGGCCGCCGTGGAACTGGGGGCGGGGCGTCAGAAAAAAGAAGACACCGTCGATCTCGTCGCCGGCCTCACAGAGCTCAAGAAGCCGGGGGATGCGGTGGAGGACGGAGACGTGCTGGCCCGGCTCCATGCCAGCGAATCGCCCGATCTCGACGCCGCGCGGACCGCCGTGCTCGACGCGTACTCGTTCTCGGACACACCGCCGGCGTCGAGCGCCGCCTTGAAAGCACGCTACACCCCTGATGGATGGAGCTGAACGATGCAATCTGAGGCGGGGTGTAACAATACGCTGTCGTGCAAAGTATATGAACAACGCGTACACAATCTACTCGACACCGACCCGCTGTTATGTCTATTTGGTCCCGTCTTAAGCGCGCCGTGAAGTCCCTTTTCGGCGGAGCCGTCTCGGCGATGGAAAATCCCCGTACCATCCTGGAGCAAAACATCCGGGAACTCAATGACCAGGTGCCGGAGATGAACGAAAACATCGCCACGGTGAAGGCGAACAAAATCATGCTCGAGAAAGAGGTCAAGAAGACGAAAGACCAGGTCGAGCAGCTGTCCAACCGCATCCGCACGGCGCTGAAATCCGACCGTGAGGACATCGCCAAAAAGTACGCAAAGCGGCTCGAAGACAAGAAGGAAGATCTGGAGCGAACCCAGGAGCAGCTTGAGGGCGCCGAGCGGGCCTACGAGAAGGCGCTAGAGGTGAAGAAGGCCTTCATGCGCGAGAAAGAGCAGAAAATTAAGGAGGCCAAGGACGCCCTCCGAGAGCACGAGCGAGCCCAGTGGCAGGCCGAGATTGCCGACACGATGGAGCAGTTTGAAGTCGCGGGGCTTGACCAGACCCACGACGAGATGGTCCGCCGTCTCGAAGAGGAGTCGGCGAAGAACGAAGCCCGCATGGAGATGGCCCTCGACTCCGTCGACACCGAGACCCTTCAAATTGAAGAAGACGCCGAGGACCTTCGGGCGCAGCAGGTCGTCGACGAGTTCAAGGCCGACATGGGCATGGTCGACGAGGAGGCGCAGGAGACCGAGACGGTCGAGGAGGAGACCATCGAGATGCCTGAGGACGAAGAGGTCGAGGAGCCGTCGAAGACCATCGGCAAGCAGCGAAGCAAGTCCGAATAGCGAATTTGGAGTTCGGAATTCGGAACGAGGAAGGATTTCGAATCACTGTTCACGGGGCGCTCCTCATTCCACACTCCTCATTCTGCAATCCACATTCGCCAGAGTGCCATGACCGACGAAGAATTCCAGCGTCTGAAGGAGGCCGAGAAGAAGCACCTGCGCGCCAAGAAGCGTCTCCAACGCACGCTCAAGGCGTTGAAGCAGCGGAACGAGGTACAGGGCGTGATGCAGCGCATGAAGCAGGGCGCCGTGCGGCTGCTGGGATGAAGACCTGCATGCGGCCGAGGAGGAGCTCCGAGAGGAGCGGGCCGAGGAACTCGTGCGGCGCATGAAGGCCGAAGAGCAGGCCTCATCTCGTCCCGACCCGTCGGTTCTCAGCGGTGAGGCATCATCCGATTCGGACGGCACCGACGATTCCGAGAAGCGAGGGCCAGACAAAACCATCGGCCGCATGGGCGATCTCCGCCCCGACGATTCGTAATCACCGTCGGCCCGATCGCCGCGTCGGGTCCACTCCGCAACGCGCCACACCCCCATGGACGAAGACATCAACTACACGAAGGAGGCGCTCTTCAACACCTGGAACCTGGTGTTTTTAATCGCGGTCGCAGCCGCGGCGGCCGCCCTGGGAGTGATCGAGTTTCTGCCCACCTGGCTTCCACAGCTCATCCTCCTCGTGGGCGGCGGAGCGGAACTGACCTATCTGGGAGTGATGCCGCGCACCGAGCGGTTTCAGCGCTACGTGCGCGCCGAGAAGCGGGCTGAGCGCCACCAGGCGCCGTCCCAGCGCGAAATCTTCAGCCAGCTCCGCAACCAGAGCCAGCGCCGCTACGCCAAGCTCCGGAAGCTCAAGGACCAGATCCAAATCAACTACCAGAAGCTCAGCTACGCCTCGCAGGGCATTCTCAGCAGCCACGTCGACAAAATCGACGGGCTTCTCGACTCGTACCTCGACCTTCTGCACCAGCGGGAGCGCTACCGCGACTTCATGGACAGCGCCACCGAGAACCGAATCCTGGAGTCGATCGAGTCCTTGAAAAAAGACATGGCCGACGACCCCGATCGTGTGCAGGCCGTGAAGCAGCGGCGGCTTAAGGTGCTGGAGCGGCGGCTGGCGCGCTTCCGCAAGGCCCACGAAAACCTGGAGATCATCGGCGCGCAGCTCAGCACCATCGAGGATGTGGTGCGCTACATCCACGAGCAGTCCTGGACCCTGCAGAACCCCGAGGAGGTCACGACGCAGCTCGATACCCTTCTGCAGGAGGTGGAGGAGACGCAGGGCTCCATCCGCGAGATCGAGGATGTCTTTGCCGCCCCGTCCGACTACCTCGACGAAGGATTGGGGGAGGACATCGAGGCCCTCGACGCGGAGCTAGATGCTGCGACTGAGGCCCCTCTCGACCTTCCGGAGCAGGACGAGGAAGCAACGTCTGAGACGGACGAGTCGGCAGAGCGGTCGTCGCAGTCCCGCGTCCGCGAGTAGCGATGCCTCACCGCGCGCTGGTTTGGACCTGTCGGCATGATGAGGCGGCAGGTGCGAACGGTCGTGGACGCGAGGCAGACGGGCTGGCACAAGACGACGCTCGGCGCGAGCGATCGAGCGCAGTGTGCTTCCTGCGGCTGCGGGCCGGAGCAAACGTGCACCCGGCGACTGACGGTGGTGCGATAACCGGTTCTATCATCTGGAACCGTTTTGGCGACCGGTCAGCGGCCGAACTTCTCGCCGGGCCGCTCTTCTTTTGAACGGGGCGGTTTCTCCGGTCCTCGTCTCATAGACGATGGTTTTGGGGGCGCTGCGGGAGAGATCCGAGGACGACGACAGAACAGCTCCTGGCGTTCTCGCGCAGCGCCTTCCTAGCGCGACCCTGGCTGGGTGAACCCACGGGCCGAACTCAGCGTTATGAGCGTACGCTTTTCCCAAACAGAACCACGCCCTGCGATATGAAAGTCGAGGTTGAAGAGCACGGCGTGACCGTCCCGAGGGACATGCTCGGCGATGCCGAAGAGGTTGAGATCCGAGAAGAAAACGGTCGGATCGTACTTGAACTCATTTCTCAGGCCGGAGATCAGGGGAAAGATCCGGCCCTTGCTCTTGGCCGAGATCCTGTTTCTTGCGGGGCGCCCGACGCTTCAGAGAACCATGACCGATATCTCTCCGGTGAATGAGTCCTGTCTTTTTGGATACCGGCTATTTGATTGCCCTGGAGGCCTCCGACGACCAGAACCACGAGGAAGCGTCGAGGCACTGGAGGAAGGAAGGGCCGAAGCTCTCCTCCATTGTCACAACCACCTACGTGTTCGATGAGGTCGTGACGTTCTTCAACAGCAGAGGCCGCCACGCGAAGGCCGTGGAAATTGGACGGCGGCTCCGCGAAAGCCAGCTGGTGGAGATCGTTCCTGAGACCGAGGTGCTCCTAGAGGCGGGGTGGTCTCGATTCCGGAACCGACCAGACAAACAATACTCGCTCACGGATTGCATCTCGTTTGTCCTCATGGGACGCCGCGACATCGAAAAGACCCTGGCCTTCGATCATCACTTCGAGCAGGCTGGATACCAGCTCCTGCCATAACCGCGCTCTACAGGACTCCTGCTGCGTAGGGCCTTACAGGCTAGCCCGTTCGTTCGACACGAGAAGCGTCCGCCGGAGACTCCCGTAGGACCCACTGCTGGTCTGCTAGCAGTGTCGCCGCCGGAGGAGCCGTCTGAACGGTTTCTTTCCGCAGCCCCGCCGGACACGTATGGCACGTTGGCTGGAGGAGGGACGCTCAGTCACGATGACCCCGGAGCAACATCCTCCTTCGTCGCCATCGGCGGCTCTCCCCGGCGCCCGTAGGCGAGGACGAGCTTGAGGTGGGCGACGGTCGGCTTCACGAGGCCCAGGGATTCGAGGCGCTCCTGGGGCGTCTCCGGCAGCTTCGGCGGACTCACGCGCCCCATCCACAGCTCCATCTTGTCCCCCAGCGCGTGCGGTCCCGGGAATTGGCCTTCGGGCAGGTGCGTCATGTAAAACTCGCGCTTGCCCTGCAGGCGGTTCTGCACCTCCTCCGCCACGTCCGACAGCTCCGGGCGCTCCTTGGCCACCATCGCTTTGCCGAGGAGGTAGTTCCGGTACGTGAACGGCAGGTCGAGGAGCGTCTCGATGATCGTGGAGGCGTGCTCCGGCTCGTCCTGCAGGCCCACCTCGGCCGCGCGGGCCGTCGCCGTCGCCACGAGCGACAGCGTCTCTTCGGCCACCAGTTCCGGGTCGCTGCCCTCCAGGTCGCCGATGCTTTCGAGGACTGCGTGCGTCAGGTCCTGCGTAAGGCCGAGGGCGCCGACGGTGGCAAACGAGGTGAACTGTGCCACCCGGTCGTGGGACGCGTCTGGATCGTCAGCGGAGGCCATACAGCGGGGCGAGCGAGCCGAGCAGAACGGTGAGGCGCCGAGGGCGTCGATCAGGAGCCGTTCTCCGACTCGCTCTTCCAGTTGCCGCTTTGCCCCCCCGTTTTAGCCCGCAGGTGCACATCCCCGATGCGGATGTCTTTGGTGACCGACTTGCACATGTCGTAGATCGTAAGCCCGGCAATGGAGACCGCCGTGAGCGCCTCCATCTCTACCCCCGTCACGCCGAAGGACTTGGCAAAGGCCCGAATGTCGATGGCCTGCTCCTCCTCGTTGAATGTGAAGTCGACCTCCACGCTGTTGATCGTGACATCGTGGCAAAGAGGGACGAGCTTATCGGTTTGTTTCGCCCCCATAATGCCGGCAATCTGAGCCGTCGTAAGGACATCTCCCTTTTTAATGTCGTGCTCGCGGACGCGTCGGTACGCCTCCTCGCCCAGATGCACGCGCCCAGCGGCGACGGCAGTCCGGGCCGAGTCAGACTTCTGAGACACGTCCGTCATGCGGACGCCCTCCTCGCGGTCGAGAGGCGTAAGCGTAGAGGAGTCAGCCATAGGTTCGGGCACGTAGCAATGGAAGATCAACGTTGTAGAGCGACCGCTCAGTTCCAACTTGGGATCGGAAGGGTAGAGGTCGCCTCTTCGAATCGGAAGGGGGGAGCTTGGTTTCAAGAAAGATCTGAGGAGAATCAGGGCTGTCGCGACGCGCAAAGGGCGACACAGACTGTAGAGGCCGGGGCGTCTCCGAACCGAAGCTCTCGGGAGAGGCGATTTGACGATCGAGGGAAATTTCGGCCACTCATCAGCGGAATCTCAAAGGGTCCTAAGCGAAATCTCAAAGGGTCCTAAGAAAAAGGGAGTGGGGATCCCGTTGGGATTGGCGAACAATGGGGAAGGTCGACTGCGCCCCTCAAGGAGGAAATCGACGTCGGAGGATTCCTTCTCCACCCGTGAGACTCTGAATCAAATCCCCACTCGGTTCCATGAACACCACACGTCTTGCTCTATCTGCCATCCTCACCACATTTCTGCTGATGAGTGCGGTCCTTCCGGCCGCGGCTCAGGACGAAAAATCGCCGATGTCCGAGCAAAAAACCCTCGCAGTCGATGAGTGCGGAAAAGCTCCGGGCGCTTCTGCGCAACCATCTACTGTCCGGATCGGTCTCGTCGTCTCAGGCCGTGACAGCGGGCCGGGCGCAGACCCTTCAGGGCGACACCCTCTCCATTGAGCAAAGCGGAGAGAGCGTGATGATTGAGAACGCGACCGTGGTGACTCCGGATATCAAAGCGGAAAATGGGGTCATCCACGTGGTCGATGCGGTCTTGATGTCGTCCGAGGACGCGGCCGGCTCGATGAGCTCGAAGAAATAGAATCCACCGAACGGGGTCGGGAGGACCGTTGTCCTCCGCTGCACTCAAATGGACCTCTCTCCTCTGTGGGCTTCATAGCGGAGAACCTGTGCCCTATCCACAAAGCCCTCACCGTCAGTCCTGGCGGTGAGGGTGTTCTGTAGATCCATGCTGACTGCCTCGGCGGGGATGCCGAATTCTCATTCCGCGTCGGGCGCCCAGTGGGAGTCCTGAGTGTGTACGGGACGACCGGCCAGGTAGGTGGCTAGGACCTCCGTGTCGAGGAGACGAGAGGGCGAGACACGCAGAAGATCCCGAGAAAGCACCACGAAGTCGGCCCACTTGCCTGGCGTGATGGATCCGAGGCTGTCCTCCCGGAATCCGGCGTAGGCGGCGCCCTGCGTGTAGGCGTGGAGAGCGGTCTGGCGGGACACTCGTTCCTCGGGGCGCCAGCCCTCGTCGGGATGCCCGTCGTCGTCCTGGCGGGTAACGGCGGCGTGGATCCCCCGAATCGGGTCGATGGGCTCGACGGGAGCGTCGGACCCAAACGCAAGGGGCGCACCGGCCTCCCGGAGGCTCTTCCAGGCGTATGCACCGTTAAGCCGATCGGGACCGAGGCGCGCCGGGGCCCAGTCCTTGTCGCTGGTTGGGAACTTGGGTTGAACAGAAGCAATCACCCCGAGGTCGCCAAACCGGGAAAAATCGTCGGGATGGACAACCTGGGCGTGCTCGATGCGCGGTCGCCGGACCGGCGCCGCGCACCTCTCCATTGCGGCCTCGTAAGCGTCCAGCACGACCCGGTTCGCGCGGTCGCCGATGGCGTGTGTGTTAACCTGAAAGCCGCACTCGACCGCCGCCTGCACGTTCCGCCGAAAAGAGGACTCGTCGTGGAGGAGCAGCCCACGGTTGCCCGGATCGTCGGCGTAGTCGTCGAGCAGGGCGGCGCCGCGACTGCCCAAGGCCCCGTCGGCAAAAAACTTGACCGACGCCACGTCGAGGCGACCGGAGGGATGGCGGACGGGCCCGTCGTCGCAGAAGTGGTCGAAGGCGTCGCCGCGCCCGTCGATCATGGCGTAGACGCGGAGCGGAAACTGATCCGCCTCGATGAAGCGCTGAAAGCGACGAATGGTGTCGAGATTGACGCCTGCATCGTGAAGACCGATGATGCCGTGTTGGGCGGCGTGCTGGAGGGCTGTAGAGAGGGCGCGCTCCTTCTGCGCCGCGGTCGGGGACGGGAGGTGGTCCTCGACCGGGGCCATGGCCGCATCGACGAGGACGCCGGTCGGGGTGCCGTCGGCATCTCGTTCAATGCGCCCCCCATCCGGATCGCTCATCCGGCGGAGACGGTCCAGCCCGACGGTGGCCTCCAGGGCGGCCGTGTTTGCCCAGCCGGCGTGCACGTCGGTCCGGGTGAGCCACACGGGCCGCT
>PXSX01000181.1 GCA_003022655.1 Bacteroidetes bacterium QH_1_64_81
AGTCGTTCCTGATTGGGATTCAGAAGAGAAGTATTCGGTCACGGTGGTTTCCGACTGCCACTCTTGGAACCACGACGGCGACGTATCGTCCCCGCCTGACGACCGCTGATAACAGGTAAGCTGCACCTGTAAGGCGTTGCCGGGCGCATCGCTGGGGGCGACTGAGGTCTGGAGACGTGCCTCCAGCGTCTGCCCCAGGCGTGCGGGCATCGTGTCCATCACGAGGGTCGACGTGCCGTACGTTCGCCGGTGCCAGACCCGTCGGAGGCAGAGCACTGCGGGGACCGAAGACGCGATGGGGAAGATCAGAGAGATGAGTACGCCGGAGTCCGGATTTTCGGGGAGCCAGTAGTTGAAGTAAAGGATCCCCCCACCTGTGCCCCAGCCGGCGACCCCGAACAGCGTGGCGGACCAGGGGGGCACCGTTCGAAAATACAGGTCCTCCTCGATAGTGGACGACCGCCAGGCCGGGCGCAACTCCCAGGGAGCCTCCTCGGGCACCGTCGGAGAGCGCCAAGTGATCACCTTTGCCACCACGCCGACAGCGATGAAGCTCACGACCATGGCCGCGGCGAACCCGAGGACCTGCATTGAAAGAAGCGGCCACCCTCCAATGTACCGGGTGACTGCAAAGTAGCCCGCCCCGATCCCGAGCGCCAGGAACCAAAGAGCCATGACGGCGCCAAAGATCGGGGAGGCGTCGGAGGTGTCGTCGGGACGCTTGAAGTCCAGATTCAGTTCTTCAGAAGAAGCCATCAGGTCAGGAACGACGTTTGCAAGAGAGACCGGTCGCCGAAAGGTCGGGCCCAGTTTGAAAATGAAAGGGAAAGATCTCCAACGTATCTTATCGTCGACAGGGTCGAGGCACTGAGGCACCTTTGCAAATTCCCCTCCAGCCTTTACCTTTTTAAAAAATCCCCGTTCAGGGAGGGTAAACGATGTCGCTCGCGTCCTTACCGGCCCGCCTGATGTCACAAGCGCCCGCCGGGACCGCTGTGCCCGAGCCCCTCGGCTCATCTCACCCTACCGCTGGCATGATCCATACTCGAAGCGCACCGGTCGTTTCGGCGCTCGTCCAGGGAGGGGCGCGCTCGCTCTTGATTGTACTGGGCGTATGGCTCTGTGCAGGAGGCCTCGTCGGGACGCCGGCCCACGGGCAGGATTCTGAGAGGGTCCCCTCTCAGTACGTGAAGACGCAGTGGACCACCGACGACGGGCTCCCGGTCAACTCGGTGAATGACATCGCCCAGACCGAGGACGGCGCAGCCGAATTTTGGGCCTTCTCGTGCGGCCGGACGGGATCTGGATGCGTACTGAATCGGAGCACCTCGTCCGGTTTCAGGACGGCACCTTCACGACGGTTGCGGAGGACATCGACCTTCTCCATGAGGGGCCCGGCGGACACCTCTGGGTCGTGTCGGATAGCAGAATCGCGAGGTACGGGGGGAACGCGTTTCAACGCGTCGCCTCAGAGTCTATTCAGGGGGACGTGAGAAGCCTGCTGGTGGAGTCCAACGGGACCGTCTGGGCGGGCACGACCAATCGCGGCTTGTATCGTCGAACACCCGACGGGCGCGTTCGGCACCTGACGACCGACGACGGGCTGGGCGGGCAGTACATCTGGACGCTCGCGGAAGGCCGGATGGGCCGAGTCTGGATTGGAACGGCGGCGGGGCTTCACCGCTGGGAAAATGGGCAACTGGTGGACATTCCGGGCAGAACGGACGATCCTCTGTCCGTCTTCCACGTGGAGCCGGATGTGGCAGGCTCCTGTTTGGCGGCGACAGAGCAGGGGATTTTTCGGTGCGAAGAGGGTCGTCTCGTACCCGTGATTCAGAGAGAACTGGTGGCACCTACGTATGCCCACGGGCTGGCGCAACAGGGACCAGATGGGCAGGTGTGGCTCAATGCGGATACGGAGGTGCTCCGAGGCCGGACGCCCGTTTTCGAAGCGGATAGGGGCATACGACGCATCTTCTTCGACCGCGAAGGAAACGCCTGGATCGGCACAGTTCGTAGCGGGTTGTTTCGGCTTCGCCCGTCCCCCTTCCGTATCTACGGCACGCCGGAAGGACTTGCCAGCAGCAACATCTACCCCATCGAGCAGCGACGAAACGGAAGCGTCTGGCTCGGTACGCTGGGCGGAGGGGTCTCCCGCGTCGATTCATCCGGCGACGTAGAAACCTATCGCCCGGTGAAAAACGGCAATCTGCTCGTCAACGTCTGGACGCTACACGAGAACTCGTCCGGGCAACTCATGATGAGCGGGGCGGCGGGACGACTGTGCCGGTTTCAAGACGGCGGCTGCGCCCGGTCCGATACCGAAAGCCCAATCCGGGCCCGCACCCGGGTCCTCTACGAGGACCGCCAGGGTCGCCTCTGGGCCGGCTCGGAGAGCCAAGGCCTATACCGGTGCGACAGTGCGTGCATGAGCCCGAACAGCGACTGGGTCCAGTTTACCCCACAGAACAGCGACCTGCCCCATCCTTACGTCCGGACGATTCACGAGACCCCCGAGGGGGCGATCTGGGTGGGCACCAATGGGGGCGGCATCGCCCGGTACGACGACGGCGATTTCGACACAATTACGACCCGGGACGGGCTCTCCTCCGACCTGGTCCGCGACATCTACCAGGACACGACGAGCGCCGATCGGCCGGATGTGCTGTGGGTCGCGACGGAGGATCAGGGGCTCAACCGGCTCGAGCTGCGTCCCTCCGACACGGCCCTCGCCGCCTCCGTGACCGTCTACCGCAAGCAGGACGGGCTGTACGACAACGCCACCCACCAAATTCTGAACGACGACCAGGGGCGGTTCTGGATCAGCAGCAATCGAGGCATTTTCTGGGTCCGGAAGGCCGACCTGGAAGCGTTTGCTCGCGGCGAGAGTGACCGGATCCGATCCATTTCGTATACAACGAAAGAAGGATTGCGGAGCCGGGAGGCGAACGGCGGGGTGCAGCCCGCCGGAATCAAGGCGCAAGACGGGCGGCTGTGGTTCCCCACGCAGGAAGGGGCTGCGGTCGTCGACCCAGCGACCATCTCGACCAACGTGCCACCCCCACCGGTCCACGTTGAGGCCGTGACGAGCAGCGACAGTCTCGTGGCACGGCGCCCGTCGGGGCCCCTTCACCTCGCGGCGTCCCAGCGGAGTTTCAGCATCGAGTACGCGGGCATCCGGCTCGCCAATCCAGAGAGCGTAGGGTTTCGGTATCGGCTCGAGGGACTGCAGCAGGACTGGCAGATGGCCGGAGAACGTCGGCAAGCCTTTTTCACGAACGTGCCGCCGGGACGGTACACGTTTCAAGTATCGGCCCAGACGCGAAGTGGAGATTGGAGCGAAGAACCGGCTCGGTTCACGGTGACGGTCGCGCCGTTCTGGTGGGAGACGTGGTGGTTCTATGGGCTTTGCGTGCTGGCGGTCGCGCTGAGCGGCTACGGCGCCTACCGCTATCGCGTATACGCGCTACGGCGGCGGCAAGAGCAGCTCGAGGAGAAGGTGAAGGAGCGAACGCGAAAACTCCGGGAAACGAACGAGCAGCTTGAAGCGGCCCGGGAAGACGCCCTGGCGGCGGCCAAGGCGAAGAGCCAGTTCCTGGCCAACATGAGCCACGAGATCCGCACCCCGATGAACGGCATTCTTGGGTTCGCCGACCTGCTGGCCGACGCGGACCTTCCCTCCGAGCAGAAGGAATTCGTAGACGCCATCCAGAGCAGCGGCAACACCCTGCTCGCCATTATCAACGACATCCTGGACTTCTCGAAGCTGGAGGCCGGAGAGGTGTCTCTCGAAGAACAGCCCGTGCGGCTGCACGCCTGCGTGGAAGAGGCGCTGGAGGCTCTTACCACGAAGGCCGCCGAGAAGGAACTGGAACTGACGTATCTCATCGACACCGATGTGCCGCCCGTCGTCCGTACCGATGAGACGCGCCTCCGCCAGGTGCTACTCAACCTCCTCTCCAACGCGGTCAAGTTCACCGAGGAGGGGAAGGTGGTTCTGCGCGTTCGAGTGGCCTCCGCGCCGGACGCGTCGGAGGCCCCCTACGAGCTTCAGTTCAGCGTGCGGGATACCGGCATCGGAATTCCTGAGGACAAGCAGGAGGAGCTCTTCGAATCCTTCCGGCAGGCGGACGCCTCTACGACCCGGAAGCACGGGGGGACGGGGCTGGGGCTCTCGATTTCGTACCGCATCGTCGACGCCATGGGGGGACGGATGTGGGTCGAGAGTGAGGAGGGCGTGGGGTCCACATTCTTTTTCACGATCGAGGCCGAGGCGGAGACCCGCTCGGACGAAGAGGCGCCGAATCTCCGCACTCCACATCCGTCGCTGGAGGGCGCGCACGCCCTGGTGGTGGACGACAGTGAGACGACCCGACAGCTCCTGCTGCAGCTGATGGAACGGTGGGGCATGGAGGGCACGGCGGTAGGCTCGGCGTCGGAAGCAATTGACCATCTGGAGGGAGAACCTCTCTCCTACGACGTGGTGCTGATCGACACCGACATGCCCGACATGGACGGACCCCCCCTGCTGAAGCGGGTCCGCGAGACGCACGGCGCGAACGCGCTTCCGGCTCTCATGCTCAGTCCCGTTCGCCGCGAGAAGAGGTCCAGCACCGCGGAGGCGACGGCGTGGCTGCACAAGCCGGTAAAGCAGTCGAATCTATTCGAGGCCCTGCTCCAGGCGCTCGGGGGCGAGATTGAGGAACAGTCTACAGACGCGGGCGCGGCCCCCGAACCGTCCAGGCAGCACATTCTGCTTGCTGAGGACGACACTGTGAATCAGAAGATGCTGACGCAGCTCCTCGAAAAGATGGGACACGAGGTGGACATCGCCACCACTGGGGGCGAAGCGCTTGAGGCCCTGCGGGCGGGGGAACACGAAGTCGTCTTCATGGACATGCAGATGCCCGAAATGGACGGGCTGGAGGCCACGCGCCGGATTCGAGAGGAGTGGCCGGCGGCGGCGCAACCGCGCGTGGTTGCGCTGACTGCCGCGGTGACCGGTGAGGATCGAGAGCGCTGCCGAGCGGCAGGGATGGACGCATTTCTGAGCAAGCCGGTGGAGGAGGAGGACCTTGCGACTGTGCTGGCCCAGACCGACGACTCGACGTCGTCGCGAAGCGAAGCGGCCTGACGCGTCGTCGAGGCCGTTGCCCCGCGAGGAGCGGAACCTGCGTCGATGGGTCGGTGGAATGCGGATGCGCTACATCGACGTGAAGAACGAAATCCATGTGCGCCAGCGGGGGGCGCGTAGACGCCCGAGGTGGGACGGTGGGCGAGGCGGCCATACTGAAGACGCAGGGCTGCGGGGGCATTCGTGACAGCGTTCAGAAGCTTCTTCAAGACCCTGTCTTCGCAGGGTCCCGGAATACGGAAACCCGATGGATCCGACCTGGGCGGTAGAACCCCGCCCGGCCGTGCGCATTGGATAAAATTCCACCGCTCGTCGTCGAGTATTTCTGGATGGGTGAGCTTGGCTATGCGAGCGTGTTCTGGACGATTCGGGGCACCCAGGTCTTGCTGTTCGCCCTCGTGTTTGCGGTGGCGGGCCTCTACTTCGGAAGCAACTTCTACTTTCTGGTCCGCAACGTCCCGCCGCTTTGGGCGTCGCGCTGGGCGCAGGAGGGAGAGCCGCCTCAGGTAGGGGGCAAGCCGCTCACGCGGGATCGACTGAAGCGGCTCGGCTACGTGATTGCGGGGATCCTTAGCCTGCTCTTCGCCGTCGGGTTTTCCGGACGCTGGAATGAGCTGCTCCGCTTCTGGTACGCAGGATCCTACGGCCAGAGCGACCCCATCTACGGGGTGGACCTGGCGTACCACATGCTGGAGCTGCCCTTTCTGCAAGCGCTTCAGAGCGGCGTCGTCGGCCTAGCGTTTCTCGGGTTGCTGGTGCTTGTCACCGGCTACGTCATCGCCGGTCAGATTGGCGTTCAGGACGGGGGGTTCGAGGCCGATGCGGGAGCCCTTCGGCACCTCGGGGTCAACATCATCCTCCTCCTTCTGGGATGGGCATGGGGCTTCTACCTCGACCTGTACGAAATCCTGCAGGAGGGAGGAGGGGCCGTATACGGCGCTGGCTACACGGACATCAATGTCATGATTCCGGCGCTTTGGGTCATGGTGGCGGCCACAATCGGACTTGCGGGATTGATTGGCCTCAACCTGTATCAGCGGCGGCTCCGGACCCTGGGGGTAGGGGCCGTGGGATACGTCGTCCTGCTGGTGGGGGCACTCGTGCTGGCGCCCACCCTCGTGACCCAGCTGACCGTTCTGCCCAGCGAGCTGCAGCGGGAGCGCCCCTACCTTCAGCACAACATCGACATGACCCGTGAAGCATACGGGCTCGAGGACTTCAAAGAGCGCTCGTACCCGGCCCAGCCCGGCCTTCCGGCGAATGCGGTAGAGGACAACGAGGCAACCATCGACAACGTGCGGCTGTGGGATCCCCGCTTGCTGATTGACACCTACCGGCAGCTTCAGGAGATCCGGCTCTACTACGAGTTCTACACCGTGGACGTGGACCGGTACATGCTCGACGGTGACTACCGCCAGGTAATGGTGTCTCCCCGCGAGCTGACCCAGCAGCTTCCCGAAGACACCTGGGACAACCGCCACGTCCGCTTTACCCACGGATACGGCTCGGTGGCCAACTTGGTGGCCCGCGAAGGGACGGAAGGAAGCCCCGAGTTCTTGGTGAAGGATATTCCGCCGCAGGCGGAGCATGAGGCGCTCGAGGTGGACAATCCATCCCTGTACTACGGAGCGCGCACGCCCCACTACCGCATCGTGCCGGCCGGGGTCCCCGGCGATTCCTTGGAGCTGGACTACCCTCAGTCCGGCGAGAACAAATACACCCGGTACGGCGGCGATGGAGGGGTGGCCGTGGGGAGCTTCTGGAAGCAGCTGCTCTTCTCGTACTACATGGGCGACTTCAACATCCTCCTCACCGACTACGTCCAGGACGACAGCCAGATTCAGTTCTGGAACCGGGTGGGTGAGCGGGTACGCCGGATTGCCCCGTTCCTGGAGTTCGATAAGGACCCGTACCTCGTGATGGGCGACGACCGGCAGTACTGGATTCAGGATGCTCGGTGAAGATTGTTGTCGACGCGTACAGCGGGGAGGTGTCCCTCTATGTGAGCGATCCAGAGGATCCCATCATTCAGACCTACCAGCGGATCTTCCCCGACCTGTTCCAGCCGCTCGACGCCATGCCGGAGAAGCTCCGGGATCACGTTCGCTATCCCCAGGACCTCTTCGAGATGCAGGTGGAGCGCTACCGGCGCTACCACCAGACCCAGCCGCAGGTCTTCTACAACAACGAGGACCTCTGGACGCGGCCCCAGGAGCAGTACGCGGGCCGGCAGCGTCAGATGGAGCCGTACTACATCCTCACAGATCTTCCGGGACAGGATGCGTCGGGGCTGGAGTTTATGCTGATGATGCCCATGACGCCGGACGGGCGCGACAACATGATCAGCTGGATGGCCGCCCG
>PXSX01000182.1 GCA_003022655.1 Bacteroidetes bacterium QH_1_64_81
CCGTCGAGATTGGTGCGGAAGCGGTCGTCGACGCGGGGAAGCGGTTCGGTGGTGCCGGCGGGCCACTGCAGGTGGAGCCAATCGGCGTAGCGGGCGAGCACATTGCGCATGGGACGGGCGGGCAACGGTGCGTGGAGTCGCATCGGGGCGGATTCGGCCCGACGGGAACGGAATGATGAGTGATCCCCTGTGACAGTCAGAGTGCGCGGGCCAGCGTTACACGGCCCTCCCCCGACATCGTGCCGCTTGCGTTAAAGCTGGGAGGGAGACGAGCGGAGGCTCGAACCAAGCTGTGACAGAGAGAGCTGTTTGGCGGACGGGCCGTCGGGGTACTCGGTCGCCCCCCGGAGAGTGCTCGGTCGCTTCGCGCTCAGCGGAGGATGGCTTCGGCACGCGCCTGATAGCTCGGGTCGGCCTTGCATCCATCCGCAAAGCCGCTTTTGAGAAACTGACGCGCTGTGTAACGCTGCGACCGGACGCCCTTTCTAATCAACTGGTGCAGAGCGGGACCTCGTGCCTTCTCGCATTTCTTTGTCTCATCGCCACACTCCCCTCGCCGGAACCATGCTTCGCGTCTACTCCCTCACCGCGTTGCTCCTCGTGGGGTGGGGGCTGGGCGGCCTCCAGATCGGTGCGGCCCAGTCTTCGTTGCCTTCGAATGCCCCTCCCGCCCTCCAGCAGTTCAACACGGACCTCTCCAAGCACAGTATCGACCTCTCGACGCTGAAGGCGGGCGGCCCGCCGAAGGACGGCATTCCGTCGATCGACAATCCCTCGTTCGTCTCGATGGAGACGGCGAGCGACTGGGTGGCCCCGGAAGAGCCGGTGATCCTCCTCGAACACGAGGGCACGCCGCGGGCCTATCCGCTCCAGATTCTCACCCACCACGAGATTGTGAACGACCGAATTGCGGGCACGCCGGTGGCTGTCACCGTTCGGCGTCTCCGGCCTGCTCCGCAACTCGGACCTGGTGATGTACGACCGCAAGACCGAGACGCTGTGGCAGCAGTTCACCGGAAAAGCGATCGTCGGGGATCTCACCGGGCAGACCCTGACGCAGCTTCCGTCCCAGATTATCTCATTTCGCCAGTTCGGCGAGGCCCATCCGGGCGGAGAGGTGCTCTCGCGCGACACCGGATACGACCGGCCCTACGGCCGCAACCCGTACGCCGGCTACGACGACATCGACAACAAACCCTTCGCCTTCGACGGCCCGGTCGACGACCGCCTTCCGCCCATGGCCAAGGTGGTGACCGTGAGCGTCGGGGACACCCACAAGGCCTATCCGCACTCGACGACGAAAGAGAAACGGGTGATTCACGACTCGATCGCCGATCGGCCCCTGGTGGTGTTTCACGCGCCGGGCGCCGTGTCCGCCCTCGACGCGGCCCAGATTGAGGAGTCGAAGGAGGTGGGCTCCACGGGCGTGTTCGACCGCCGGGTGGACGAGCGCACCCTGCACTTCTCGTACGCGGGCGACGGGCGCTTTCGGGACGAGGAAACGGGGAGCACCTGGACGGTGACCGGGGAGGCCGTCAGCGGACCCCTGAAGGGCACGCAACTCGATCGCATTTCCCACGGGGACTACTTTGCGTTTGCCTGGATGGCCTTCCTCCCCGACGCGGCGATCTATGACGCCAAGGCGGGCTCGTAGCCCCGCTTCCTCGCTCGTTTCCCTGCCCAATGCCTCCGTACGCCATGCGCTCGCCTCGCTTTTCCGTCTCGTCGATCCCGCCGCTGCTCGCCGTCCTCGCCCTCCCACTTTTCCTCGTGGGATGCGATTCCAACACGCCTCAACGCGACGACCCGGACTTCACGACGGACAACTGCACCCTCCCGACCTCTCGCCTCCAACAAGGCTGCGCGGGGGCGGATTGCATCCCCTCCATCGATGGCATCTCGCCGGGGGCCGACCGGCTCCTCGACGCGGATGAGGCGGGCGGTCTCACCGACACGAGCCGTGTGATCGGCCTCCTCGTGGGCGACCGGGCGCTGGCCGTGCCCCACAGCGTGCTCTGGACCCACGAAATCGTCAACGTCGACGACTGGGGCGGTCGCACGTTTGCCGTCACCTACTGTCCGCTGACCGGCTCCAGCCTTGCGTTCAGCCGCAGCACCATCGACGGGGCCGAGTTCGGGGTCTCCGGCCTGCTCTTCCAAAACAACCTCGTGATGTACGACCGGCGAGAGGACGAATCGCTCTGGCCGCAGATGAATCGGCAGTCCAACTGTGGAGGCTCGGTCGGCGTCCGGCTCGACATGATTCCGGTCGTGGAGATGCGGTGGCCCCGGTGGAAATCCCTGCACCCCGATACGAAGGTCGTCTCCGACGGGCGCGGCTTCGATCGTCGATATCCGTACGGAGACTACGAGGCCCTCAACGACCCTCCGTTCAACAACATGTCCTTCGACAACCGGCGTCCGCCGAAAGAGCGGGTGCTCGGCATCCCGACCGGGTCCGATGGCGGCCTGGCTCTTCCCTTCCGATCCCTCGATGACGGATCCCCGGTTCGGGTCGTCTCCGTGGCGGTCGGGGGCACGCAGAAGACGGTGTTCTGGAGCCGAGCGGCGGAGAGCGCGATGGCCTTCGAGACGTCGGCCTCTTTCTCCATCCAGAACGGCACGATCGTCGACGATGAGACGGGGAGCACCTGGTCCGTCGACGGCGTCGCGATCGACGGGCCGCGGAAAGGGGAGCAGCTCGACCCGGTCGACGTGGCCTACGTGTCCTTCTGGTTTGCGTGGGCTGCCTTCCAGCCCGAGACGGACCTGTGGACGAACAACTCCGGATGAGCTCCTCCATGCGCACGCTATGTTGGTCTATCGGGATGGGGCTCTTGCTTGCGGTCCTGGGTGCGTCGCCGGCCGCCGGGCAATGGGTGGAGCCGCCGGGTACCGGGTGGGTGGACATCGGGATTGCTCATCAGAACACCCGCGAAAAGTTTGACCGGAGCGGCGACGTGGTGTCCTTCGACACGGAGGGGGCCCGCTCCGTCGCGACCACCGTGCGGGTGACCGGGGCGCTCGGGCTGTGGCGCGGCCTCGACGCCTGGGTGGACGTGCCGTTCCGCCGCCTCTCGTTCAACGACGTGCAGGACGAGCGCCTGACCACGGGGCTCGTCGACCCGCGTCTCTTCCTGCGGGTGGGGCCCTCCCTGGTTGGGCTCAACGACCTGCCGCTCGCCGTGGCACTGCGAGGCGGCCTCAAGTTTCCCGTCGGCGACTTTTCGGTGGACGCGAACACGATCTCCCTCTCCCAGGGCCAGCGCGACTGGGACCTGCTCCTGGAGGTGGGCAAGAGCCTCCATCCCTGGCCGGTGTACGTGATGGGCTGGGTGGGCTACCGGTGGCGCGAGGTGAACCGCGAGATCCAGGAAAAACCAGGCGACGAGCGGCTCTTCTACGCGGCGACGGGCGGCTCGGCGGGGCGCTTTCGGTGGAAGCTGGCGGTCGACGGGCTGTTTGGCCGCCCCCCGGTCCGCACCGACTTCGACCTCGTGCTCCAAAACGACGAGCGCGAGCTGGTGCAGGTGATTCCCACCGTCGGGTGGGAGGTAGGCCCCGGGGCCATCGAGGCCGGCCTCCGCGTGCCGCTCCACGGGCGCAAGTTCCCGGCCGGGTCCGTCTTTACGCTCGGCTACTTCCTCTTCTGGGACGATTCCCTCTGGAAGTGATGACCGCGGACGGTCGACGGCGGACCGCTGCATGCCCGCGACATCCGGCGGTCGGGAAGCCGAAAGACATTCCCTGTGGCCGTTTCTCAACCCGTCGCTCCCTTCCCCCTTCCCTCTTACCTCTTACCCTTCGCCTACTCTTCCTCCCCCCATTCCCCCATGCTCCCTCTCTCACGCCCCCGCGCTCTCCGGAGCAAGTGTCCGTCGGGTGTTACGATTGGCTGAAGAGCCTTCTGAAAAGGGATGTGCACTTGGAGCCGTCACGGTGCACTCGTACCTTTGGTATGTTCTCTCACATCCCGTTGACAATCCTCCTCACGTCACCATGCACCGCTGGGACGACCTCGACCTCGAAACGGAAGGCACCGGCATCTCCAGGCCCCTGAGTCGCCAGGTCAATCTGGTGGGCAGCATGCTTGGACAAATCGCCGAGGAGCAGGGCGGGGAGGCCCTCTTCGAGCAGGTGGAAGGCCTCCGGGCGCTCTGCAAGGAAGCGGAGCAAAACGACGATCCGGAGTTGCGAGAGGAGGCAGCTCGTCGCATCGCGGAGCTCGACCAGGACACGCTGGAGCGGCTGCTGCACGTCTACACCACGTTCTTCCACCTCGTCAACCAGGCGGAGCAGCAGGAAATCATCCGCATCAACCGCGAGCGGGCCCGGCAGTCCGGCCCGTCGGAGTGGCCGCTGGGGCCGGGGGACGACAACGGGTCCTCCGACGCGGAGCCGCGCCCGCAGTCGATCGACGCGGCGGTGGCCCACCTGAAGGACGAGGGCTATTCGTTCGACGAGGTGGTGGCCCTGTTCGAGCAGCTCGACATCCAGCCCACCCTCACGGCCCACCCCACGGAGGCGCGTCGCCGCACGGTGCTGCGCAAGGAGCAGCACATCGCCGACCTGCTGTCCACCCTCCGCCGCCCCGACGCCACGCCCGACGAGCGGGCCGAGACGCTGGACCGGCTCTACAGTCAGGTGGCCTTCCTGCTGGGCACCGACGAGGTGCGGGCCGATCGTCCCACCGTCCGCGAGGAGGTGGAACAGGGCCACTACTTCCTGCACGGTCCCATCTGGGATACGATCGCCGACATCCACCGCGACGTGCAACACGCGCTGCGTCGCCACTACGACGCGACGGCCGACATTCCGGCGTTCCTCCAGTACCGATCCTGGATCGGGAGCGACCGGGACGGCAATCCCAACGTGACGGCCGACGTGACGCGCTGGACCTTTGCCCGCCAGCGGCGCACCACCCTGGAGCACTACCTGGAGGAGATCGATGAGCTCCGGGACGACCTCAGCGTCTCCACCCGCCAGCTTACCGTGTCGGAGGCGCTGGAGGACTCGCTGGAGACGGACGCGGCGGCCATCGACCTGCCCAACGACGTGCAGGATCAGTACCAGCGCGAGCCGTACCGCCTCAAGCTGTGCTACGTGGAGGAACGGCTCCGGA
>PXSX01000183.1 GCA_003022655.1 Bacteroidetes bacterium QH_1_64_81
CCCGCTTCGATTCACCCGATCTCCACCATGCCGTCGTTTGACCCAGACAACTTCACCACCCGTCTCCTCGCCGAATCGCTGTTCTACGACCTGGAGTACGGCCTCGTGGGGAGCGTGAGCCTCATCGATCCGGAGACGGAGCGGGAGCTGTACCTCGCCTCTTTCATGCCGGACGACGGGACGTATCTGGTGGAGGAGGCCACGGCGTGGGAGGATGCGCCCGAGCTGGAGGACGAGACGGACGTGGCCTACGCCCTGGCCGTCGATAGCGACGTGCACGGGCGCTACGAGGTGCCGGAAGAGGCGGCGCAGACGCTCCTGGCGCTGGCCCGCGAGCACGATCTTCTCCCGAGCCTGACCGTTCTTTTCGAAGACGAAGAACTGTAACGACGCGCTGCGGCGCGTCGGCCACCTGTTCGAAGCAGCATTACCCCCCAACGAGAGCGGCCCACGCCAGCAGGGCCCAGCCGACGATAAACGCGACGCCTCCCAGCGGCGTGATGGCGCCGAGCCAGCCTGTGTCGGTGAGGACGAGCAGGTACAGCGTCCCCGAGAAGATGACGATGCCGACCAGGAAGCAGTAGCCGGCCCAATGCAGAATTGGCCCCCATCCCTGCTGCGCCCCGAACGCGCCGAGGGCGACGGCCACCCCGGCCGCAATGGCGCCGAGGGCAACGAACAGCTGGGACATCGACGAGCGGGAGGCCACGAGCAGAGACAACGTTACGCCGCATCCGGGGATTGTTGCAGCAAATCCTGGAGCAGATCAAGATCCGAGGCGTCGCCGTCCTCGGGCACGGTTTCGGAGTCGGCCTCGCCCCAGAGTCGGTCGATGCGGTAGTGCTCCCGCTTCTCGGGCAGAAAGATGTGGGCGACGACGTTGACGTAATCGAGCACGACCCACTGGAGGTGATCCGTGCCTTCCTGCTTCCAGGGCTGCTCCCCGCACTCCTCCTCGATCAGGTCCGTGATGCCGTTGGCGATGGCCTTGACTTGAAGGTCCGACTCACCGGTGGCGATGATGAAGAAGTCGGCCATACTAGTAACCCCCCGGAGGTCAATCACGGTGATGTCCGATGCCCGTTTGTCAGCCATTGCGTCGACGACGCGCGCTGCGAGAACGGGACTGGGATTTTCGGGGGTCCGGCGAACAGTGGGGTCTGCGGAGGAGGTCTGGTTGGGGGAAGCCATATGGTCAGGACATTGGTGTGGGGAGTAATGAGGAAAAAAGAGCCCGGAATCGGGAGGCTACGGGGCCTCCTGAAACGGATGAAGTTGCTCGTAGTCGTGTCCGATAACGACGGAGGCGTCGAGGTAGTACTGCGGCTTGAGGTCCTGTCGCACCCGCTCGGACGGGATGCCGAGGGCCTCCGCCACGTTCCGGGCCGCCTCCAGGTTGCCCGTCCGGTCAATGACCACCGAATGCTTCTGGTCGAAGGACGAGTAGTTACCCACGTCCACGACATCGAACCCCTGATCTCGCAGGTACTGCGTCGTCTGTTCCGCCAGGTGGTCAATCCCCGCTCCGTTTCGGACTTCGACCTGGATGATCGAGCCGACGAGCTCGGACGAGTCGGACGCAGGACGTTCCGGGCTCGGCGTCGTCACGAAGGTCCGGGTGGCGAACGCGTACAAAAGCACCAGCACGCTCAGTCCGCCGACCGCAAGCGCGACGTTCAGCAGCCCATTGGTAAGACGAGGGGACCACAAGACCATAGGCGCCAGAGCGAACAGCCGGACTGGGCGACTCCGAACCGCGGCGCACACTCAGCCGCGCTGGGCGACCGCCAATCGACGCCTGGACAGGAGCGCGCAGCTTAGTTCGAGAATAGGGTACCTGTGGGGGAAACTCCCCGCCGCTGGCGATACGTGCCGAATGGGCTCGCGTAGCGCCCGTAGGGACTTTGCTGCACCTGCAGATGTACCTGCACGTTCTCGGATGGGCGGTAGGCAACTTCGGCGTTGCGCAGGAACACCTTCGTCTCCTGATTGCCGAAGGCGCCCGAGTTCGCAAGCGGATGGGCCACGCTCACATCTACGCGAGCGGCCAACTCGGAATTAAACTGCCACATCATCGAGTTGGTGTACATCCCCATCGAGGTGGCGTTGCCGCCGAACGAGGAGAACGACATCTGATAGCTGTGTCCCATCTGGAAGTCCTCGGCCCCGAAGAGGTTGCCGAGGGCATTGGTCGCGGCAGAGCCGGTGTCGTACAACTGCGTCACCACCGAAGAACTTTGCTGAGCCGTTTCACGGAGCTGGGCTTCGGCCGGTGCCGTGACGCTCAGCATGAACACGAGACACAAGAGCGGTAGGATCGTGCGCATGGAAACCTCGTTCGTCGGTATGAGAGGGACCAGAGAAGGATGTCGTCGAAGGTACACAGAATGCAACTTGAGTTACGACCTGCACGCTGTTTGGGACGAGACGGCGGGCTGTGAAACAATGTCATTTTTCGGCAATCCGCCGTTCGTACCCCGGCGTCATCGGTCAAAACAGTTGCACTTCGCAACTTGGATCACGTAATACCCCGACGCTCTCGGTTTGTTCGCGCTTCATTCCCGGGCTGGATCTAAGCGCTGAACGGTGCGTGCGAAGGTCCGGCTGAGGGCCACTGGGGGTCTCCTTTCGCGATTGAAATCGCCTATCCCATGCTCGTACTCGGCGTCGAAACCTCGTGCGACGACACGGCCGCCGCCGTGTGGGACGACGGCACGGTGCGGGCAAATGTCATCTCCTCCCAGGATGAACTCCACGAAGAGTACGGGGGCGTGGTGCCGGAGATTGCTTCGCGCGACCACCAGCGGCTCGTCGTGCCGGTCGTGCAGCGGGCGCTTGAGGACGCAGCGGTGGACGCCGCCGCCCTCGACGCCGTTGCCGTTACGCACGGACCGGGCCTTCCCGGCTCGCTGCTGGTGGGGCTCAGCTTCGCCAAGGCGTTTGCGCGTGGCCTCGACGTGCCGCTCGTCGGCGTGAATCACCTGGAAGGACACGTTTACTCGGTCGACCTGGACCCGCCTGCCCCCGACCGCCCCTTTTTGTGTCTCATCGTGTCTGGAGGACACACGGAACTCGTGCGCGTCGGGTCTGACTTCCAGCACGACGTACTCGGGCGCACCCGTGACGACGCGGCCGGGGAAGCGTTCGACAAAGTGGCTCAACTATTCGGACTCGGCTATCCCGGTGGGCCCGCCATCGACCGCCGGGCCGCACGCGGCGACCCCACCTTTCAGGACTTTCCGCGGAGCCGGCCCGACGATTTTGATTTCTCCTTCAGTGGGCTTAAGACTTCAGTCCTCTACTATCTGCGCGATAAGTCGGACGCCGAGCGGGAGCGGCTTCTCGCGGAGCATCTCGACGACCTCTGCGCCTCGGTGCAGGCCGCGGTGGTCGACGTGCTCGTCGACGCGGTGCGGCGTGCCGTAGGCGAGACGGACGCCGAACAGGTGGCCGTGGTGGGCGGCGTGGCGGCCAATTCGTCTCTGCGCCGACGCATGGAAGCGGTCGGGGACGGCACAGGGATCGACGTGTCCGTGCCCGATCTGGCGTACTGCATGGACAATGCCGCCATGATTGCGCAAGCGGGAGCCCATCACCTTGCGGCCGGGCACACGAGCCCATCGACGCTGGACGTCGACTCGAGTCTTCAGTTGTAGCCTCGGGTTGTGCGTTGTGGGGGGTTCGTTGTGGACTGTGACGAGGCAGCCGTGAGGAAATTTTCTGGGGCGCATTGCCTCTGTTCGGGGATGAGGACACTTAGCGCTCGGTTCCCGCACCCCCAACTCAAAACCCCCAACTCAAAACCCTTCAGTCCCCAACTCAACCAATCATGCGCTCGTCCCGCCGCCTCGGCCTCGCTGCCGTCCTCCTGCTACTCGGGGGACTGGCCATCGGCATTGGGGGGACGGTTGTCTTCGGGCCCAACACAAACCCGTACGACACGCCGCGCAGCGTTTCTCTGCCGCAGAGGGCGTCCCTCGACGCGGCAATCGACTCGCTCGACCGGGCGAACGTTCTCGCCTCCACTGCCACGTTTCGCCTCGTGGCGGAGGCCACCGGGTGGGGACAGCAGATCAAATCTGGCCACTACCGGATCGCGCCTCACAGCTCCAACTATCATCTCCTCGACAAGCTGCGGCGGGGCCTGCAGGATCCGGTGCGACTGACAATTCCGCCCGGACGGCGAACCGATGCGCTGGCCGAGACGATGGGCAAACGACTCAAACGGGGCCCCGAGGCGTTCCGCGCTGCCCTCCGCGACACGAGCCTCGCCCGCGAGCTGGGGACCGTCCCGTCCCGACTCTTCGGGTACATGCTCCCCGAAACGTACGAGTTCTATTGGCAGACCTCCCCCGAGTCCGCCGTGCGCCGCGTCAAGCAGGCGTTCGATCGCTTCTACGAGCGCGAGCTCGCTGCCGGAGCCGACAGCCTCGGCCTTACGAAGCGGGAGGTGGTGACGCTCGCCTCCATCGTGGAACAGGAGGCCCTCTTCGATGCCGAAAAACCGACGATCGCAGGGGTGTACCTGAATCGGCTGGAGCGTGGATGGCGGCTCCAGGCCGACCCCACCGTGCAGTACGCGCTGGTCGAGACGAAAGGGCAGCGCGTGACCCGCGTGCTCCACAAACACCTCGAGATCGACCACCCGTACAACACCTACCAGACTCAGGGGCTCCCGCCCGGTCCCATCACGAATTCCTCGCCGTCGAGTCTCCGCGCCGC